>NZ_JAXIOO010000039.1:0-31231 GCF_049311065.1 Arthrobacter sp. 7Tela_A1
GGGGTGGCTGGGCTCTCGGGCGGGGGAGCACGACGGCGGGCGTTACGCACCGTGACAGGCGGGGGTTGCGCGCACCCCCGGGGCCCGGCGCATACTGAACCCGCAGGATCATGAGTCCCAACGCAAAGCTCTGGCTGGTTGGGCGGCAACCCTCTTTCCGTAGCGGGGTGCCCCAGATGACGATCCGGTCGCCCGGCGAATCCGCCGGCGGCAAGTACGGCGCTCCGACCCGGGTGCGTCGCCAGGGAAAGGACTCTTCCATGACCAACGCTCCCCGCCAGATCCGCTTCAACGCCTTCGACATGAACTGCGTTGGCCACCAGTCACCCGGATTGTGGCGCCACCCCGAAGACCGGTCGGCGGACTACACCAAGCTCAGCTACTGGACCCACCTGGCGAAGACCTGTGAGCGCGGGCTCTTCGACGGAATCTTCATTGCCGACGTGCTGGGCACCTACGACGTTTACGGGTCCTCCAACGAGGCCACGCTCCGCCAGGGCACGCAGGTGCCGGTGAATGATCCGCTGCTGCTGGTCTCCGCGATGGCCCTGGTCACCGAACACCTGGGCTTCGGCGTCACGGCCGGCACCGCGTATGAGCATCCGTACCCGTTCGCCCGCCGGCTTTCCACGCTGGACCACCTCACCAACGGCCGCGTTGGCTGGAACGTTGTTACCGGCTACCTGCCCTCCGCCGCCCGGAACATGGGCGCCGAAGACCAGCTCGAGCACGACGAGCGCTACAACCATGCCGACGAATACCTCGAAGTGGTCTACAAGCTGCTCGAAGGCTCCTGGGAAGACGACGCCGTCGTCCGTGACAGGGAAACCGGCGTCTTCACCGATCCGTCCAAGGTCCATGACATCAACCATGAGGGCAAGTACTTCAAGGTCCCCGGCATCCACATTTCCGAGCCGTCCCCGCAGCGCACCCCCGTGATCTACCAGGCAGGCGCGTCGCCGCGCGGCATCGGCTTCGCCGCGGAGAACGCTGAAGCAGTGTTCGTGGGCGCATCCACGGTGGAGAAGCTCAAGGCCACGGTCACGAAGATCCGCGACGCCGCTGAAGCCGCCGGCCGGGACCGGCACTCGATCCGGATCTACACCCTGCTCACTATCATCACGGCCGCCACCTCCGAGGAAGCCGAAGCCAAGCACCTGGACTACCAGCGCTACACCAGTGACGAAGGTGCCCTGGCTCTGATGTCCGGCTGGATGGGCGTGGATCTCTCCAGCTATGAACTCGACCAGCCGCTCGGCACGGTGAAATCCAACGCCATCCAGTCTGCCGCCGCGAACTTCCAGAAAGTGAAGGACGACGGCGAACCCTGGACGGTGCGCGACATCGCCGAGACTGCCGGGATCGGCGGGCTGGGACCGCGGCTGGTCGGCTCCGGCGCGGAGGTGGCCGAGGAGCTGATCCGCTGGGTGGAGGAGACCGACGTCGACGGCTTCAACCTGGCCTACGCGGTCACGCCCGGAACCTTCGAAGACGTCGTCGAGTTCGTGGTGCCCGAGCTGCAGAAGCGCGGCGCGTACCCCACGGAGTATGCCCCCGGAACCCTGCGGCAGAAGCTCTTCGGTGCAGGCGACAAGCTTCCTGAGGACCACCGGGGCGCGCGGTTCCGGCTGGAACCGGCGGTCCGGCACTAGGCCGGGACCGCGGGGGATTCCGTTAGGCTCGTGCGCATGACAAACGCGGGGAACAGCAAAACTCTCAGTCTCAACGTCACCTCCAAGCGCGCCCGGGCACGCGGGGAAATGGTGGTCGCGGTGCCTGCCGCGGCGCTCCCGCCTGCCGTGGAACGGGCCGGGGCAAGGCTTCCGCGGATGACCGTGACCGGGATCTGGCAGGAGCGGGCAGAGCTGGTGGCGGGAACCACCTGGAAGACGTTCGGCGAAAACATTGTGCTCACCTTCGAGCCCGTGGACGCTGCAACCGCACGGGTTGTGGCTACCAGCACACCCCACGTTCCGACCACCATCTTCGACTACGGACAGGGCAAGGCCGACGTCACCGAGGTGCTGAACGCGGTGGCAGCGGAGCTCTAGTCCGGACATGGTGGAAGCGGCGGCACGCGGCCGCCGCTTCCTTTCGGGCAGGACCTAGTAGATCTTGATCGAGCCGCCGTCGGCCATCAGCGTCTGGCCGGTCATGTACTGGGACTGTTCGCTGGCCAGGAACACCACGATCGGAGCGATGTCCGTCTCCGGATCACCCAGTCGGCCCAGGGGAATGCCGTCCACCACTTCCTGGAACGCCTCCGGGAACGCCTGGCTCCACTGGGCGATGCCCGGCGTGAGCGCGATCGGGGAGACCACGTTGACGCGGATGCCGTCCTTCGCCCATTCATTGGCCGCCGTGCGTGAAATGGCGCGGATGGCTTCCTTCGCGGCGGCGTAGGTGACCTGGTTGGGAAGGCCCTTCATGCCCGCACCGGAGGCGAAGTTGATGATGCTTCCGCCGGTCTTCTTCAGCTCGGGATAGGCGGCGCGCATCAGGTGGAACGTGGCCATGGTCCCGGTGTTGAAGGACAGGTCCCACATCTCCTGCGTGGTCTCCATGATCGGAGCCTGCTTGGACGCATGGGCGTTGTTGACCAGGACATGCAGGCCGCCGAGGCGCTCCACAGTCTCCGCCACAATCTCCTTGGTGCTCTCCTCCTTGGAAATATCCTTGGCAATGAAAATGACCTCGCCCTGGCCATCGAGTTCGGCCAGGAGCTTGTCTCCCTGAGCCTGATCAATGTCGACGACGGCAACCTTGGCTCCTTCGGCCAGGAAGCGGCGGACGATTCCCTGCCCGATCCCTCCGGCGCCGCCCGTGATGATCGCGGTCTTACCTTGCAGTTGCATGATCTTCCTTCCGTAGAGCCGGTGTCCTTCCGGAATCCGGCAGGTGGGTGAGGGACTGTTCAACCCCGGCGATGAAGTTCGCCACGAGGAAGTCCAAGGAACGGCGCGACGCGGCATAGCTGATGCCCTGGTCCCGGAAACCGGAGGCCTGCGGGTAGGAGGCGACGGCGTCGTCACCCCACCGCTGGTCGCGTTCCGTTCCGGTGCGTTCGGGGCCCGTGAGAGCTGCAGCGGTAATGGAAGCGGTGCCGATGACGGCGGCGGAAACACCCAGCAGGCAATCGAACCCCTGCTCGCTGGTCAGTCCTGCTTGCCTCAGCCGGGAGAGCAGCAGTTCGATCTCCCCGGGCGTTGCCACGTTCACCAGCCGCCGCGGCGTCAGGATGATGCGCAGCAGCCACGGATGTGCCTGGAATGCCCGCCACTGGGCATCGGCCATGTGCTGGAGCATCTGCTGCCAGGCGGTGTTCGGGGCGGGGAACAGTTCATAGTCGCGGGCGGCGGCGTCGGCCATGAGCAGCAGAAGGGTACGGCGGTCAGCCACATGGCGGTAGAGTGCCATTGCGGAGACCCCGAACTCGGCTGCGACCCGGCGCATTGAGACGCCGTCCAGACCGTCGGCGTCGGCAATCCGGACAGCAGCTTCCGTGATGGCGGCAGCGTTCAGTGGCTGCTTGTGGGGCACGGCCGTCCCTTCCCTAGCGTGTTTACAGTGTATACCTCAAGGTCCGCCCGAGCGCTTGGCGACCCTATCTTCCGGAGCATTGACCCAGCCTGTACCCGCTCCTACGGTGGAGGCAGGGCCGACGGCGGCCCGCACCAGCGAAGGAGAATCCCATGGATCCAGCAGCTGACGCATCGGGGCGCGTGCTGTCCGCGGACGGAACGCCCATCGCCTGGGAACGTCACGGCCAGGGTCCGCCGCTGGTGGTGGTGGATCCCGTCATGATGGACCGGACCTCCTCCGGCCTGGCCGGCGTTGCCGAACTGCTGGCAGAGGGCCACACCGTCTACACGTATGACCGCAGGGGCAAGGGCGAAAGCGGGGACGGAGAGGAATACACCCCCGAATCCGAGGTGGATGACCTGCTGGCTGTCGTGCAGGCAGCGGGTGGATCGGCGGACCTTCTGGGAACCTCCTCGGGAGCGATCCTTGCCCTCCGCGCCGCTTCGGAGTCAGCCGTTGTCTCCAGCGTCATTGCCGTCGAACCGCCGCTCTCTCAGGAGGGTGCTGCCGGGCCCGACATCCGCCCGCAGCTTGAAGCCCTGATCGACGCCGAGGACCGGGCGGGGGCCGTGCGCCTCTTCCAGGAGTCCATCGGTGTCCCGGAGGAAATCATCGAGCAATCCGAACCCTCACCTTTCGAGCCGGCGGCGCACACCATCTCCTACGACCTCACCCTCATGCTGGAAACCGACATCCAAGCCCTCACGGGCATTCATGTTCCGGTCCTGGTGCTGGCCAGCAGCGGCAGCGATGCCCGGCTGCAGGCCTGGGCCCGCGAGACGGCGGAAATCCTTCCGGAAGGGTCCTTCCAGCTGCTTGAGGGATCCTGGCACGGACTGGACGATGCAGTGCTTGCCGAGGCAGTCAGCGATTTCCTGGATTAGGGGCCGCGGACGCCGGATCGACCCGTCGCAGGACGGCGCGTACGCTGAAGACCCGTTGAGTTCCAACCGGAGGGAGGGCCAGAATGGCACACCGCAATGATCCCGAGGTTATATCCCGCCTGCTCTCATCCAAAGGACGCTGGGCAGTGGTGGGTCTCTCGAATAATCCGCTGCGGCCCGCGGTGGGTGTTTCCAAATTCGTCCAGGACTCGCTGGGGATGGAGATCGTCCCGGTGAACCTGGCCGGCGACGACGTCTTCGGCAACAAGGGATACACCAGGCTGGCTGAGATCCCGGGCCAGATCGACGTCGTCGACTGTTTCGTGAATTCATCCCGGGTCGGGGACATTGTGGACCAGGCCATCGAGGTTGGAGCCAAAGCCGTCTGGCTGCAGCTCGGCGTCGTGGATGAGGCGGCCGCCCAGCGCGCCGCCGAAGCGGGGCTCGACGTCGTCATGGATACCTGCCCCGTTATTGAAGCGGGACGCTTCGGGCTCTAGGACTGAGCCGGACCTGTCGGGCGCAGGTCCACCGGCAGTGAACGGTGGCTTTTCCACGCCGCGAGCATCTGGTCCCGGGTGCCGCCGGGGTGGGAGGCATGCCAGTCCCGGGAGAACCGGTTGAGCTCAAACTGAGGCCCGATTGGCCGGGCGGCGGCGGATCGGGTGGCATGCCAGTGGTCCAGGGCCGCGGCCAGCGTCGCAGTGCCGTCATTGGCCGCGAAGAACGCCCGCATGGGCGCATCAAACCGGAAACCGGGTCCCAGTGCGTTGACGAAGAACTCCCGGAGCACCTGGCTGCACGGATGTCCGGCAGGAACCACCGTATGGATCGTCAGCGGCGGGACCAGCGGCGCCGGCCGGCGCGGCGGGCGGCCGGGCGCTTCCGCCAGGGACCGTCCAGCCAGGCAAGCCGCGACGCGTGAGCTGACAGTGGCCTTTGAGCCTGCGGCGCTGAGGCCGTTTGCCCGGGCGAAGGCCTGCAATTCCTCCTTCAGCCAATACCAGCGGAGGTACTCCGTTTCGCTGAGATCGGTGGAAAGCGGCGGGCGCTGCGTCGGAATCACGCCTTCCATCCTGCCCGACGAAGATGCTGCAGGCCCCAGCCCGCGCCGTACGTGGGAAAACTCTTGGCGACCCAGGTGGTGCACGTCACGCCCGGACGCACTGCGTCATATGCGGTCACAACATTGCGCGGGCTCTCGCCAGCGGACAGCATGAACCCGTAACCATCCAGAGCGGCTGAGAGACCTGGCTCCGTGACGCCGCAGCAACCCCTTCCGTAATTCATACGGAGCAGAGGGGTGCTACCGCCAGGACCGATGGAGAAGCACCCGCTATCTTTTGGTCCCCTTCAAACGTGCCTCGGCGCGCTGAAGCCGTGGACTCCGCGGCGCGCACCTTCACAACCTGAAGGAGGAGAGCATGATCCGGATCGAGAATGTTTCGACCGTTTTTGACACCGGCGGATCCAGTTTCACCGCCGTGGACAACGTGTCCCTGGACATCCCCAAAGGCAGCATCCAGGGCATCATCGGGTTTTCCGGTGCGGGTAAATCCACGCTGCTGCGCAACATCAACCTCCTGGAACGTCCCGCCTCGGGCCGGGTCCTGGTGGACGGAACGGACCTGACAGCTCTGGCCGATGCCGAGCTGCGCGCCGCACGGCATGAGATCGGGATGATCTTCCAGCACTTCAACCTGCTGAATAACCGCACAGCCGCGCAGAACGTGGAGCTCTCGCTCAAGTTCGCGGGAGTGAAGAACGCTGCCGAACGCAGGGCCCGCGCACTGGAGGCGCTCGCCGTCGTCGACCTGTCGGAGAAAGCGCGGACGTACCCGGCGAAGCTCTCCGGTGGTCAGAAGCAGCGGGTTGCCATAGCCCGTGCCCTGGCCACCCGGCCCAAGGTGCTGCTGTGCGATGAGCCGACCTCCGCCGTCGACCCCCGCACCACCGCGTCCGTGCTGCAGTACCTCAGCGACGTCAACGCGCGGTTCGGCATCACGATCGTGGTGGTGACGCACGAAATGAACGTCATCAAAGCCATAGCGGACAACGTGGCCGTCATGGAGGAAGGCCGGGTCGTGGAGCAGTTCGCGCTCACGGAGCTGGCCCGGCCAGGGTTCACGCCGGCCACCTCGATCGGACGGTACCTGATCTCTGACGAAATCTCCCTGGACCGGGCTGCGCGCCGGGAAGGAGCCCGCGTTGCTTGAGCGCATTGCCGAAGTCTGGCCGGAACTGCTCGCCGCACTGGGGCAGACCGGCACCATGCTGCTGGTCGCGATCCCGCTGGCGGTGCTGATCGGCACCCCGCTGGGCGTGCTGCTCTACGCCCTGGGGCCGGACGGGCTGGGGCACAAACCGCGGCTGCACCGGGTCCTGGACTCTCTGGTGAACCTGGTGCGTTCCTTTCCGTTCCTGATCCTGCTGATCGCGATCATCCCCTTCACCCGCTTCGTGGTGGGAACCACCATCGGCACCGCGGCCGTCATCGTGCCGCTGACCATCAACGCCATCCCCTACTTTGCCCGGTTCGTGGAGCAGAACATCACCGCTCTGGGCGGCGGCGTGGTGGAGGCCGCCCGGTCCATGGGCGCCACCCGCGGGCAAATCGTTCGCGACGTCCTGCTGGTCGAAGCGCGTCCGGCCCTGATCAGCTCCGTCACCATCATGACCGTCAGCTTCATCTCCTACTCCGCCATGGCCGGACTGGTGGGCGGCGGCGGAATCGGTGACTTTGCCATCCGGTACGGCTACTACCGCTACGAAACCGGGCTGATGCTCACCGCGATTGTGCTGATGGTCCTGCTGGTCCAGGCCGTGCAGCTGGGCGGCTCCTGGTTCTCCCGCCGCGCTGACAAGCGCCTCTAGCTTCCCCTCCTACCGAAAGTTTCCTCCATGAGCACTCCAAGTACCCGTTTTTCCGGGCCCCGGCCCCGCCTGCTGTTGAACGCCTTCCTGATGAACACCACCAGCCACATCCGCGGCGGCCAGTGGCGCCACCCTGACGCCGAACAGCACCGCTTCAACGAATTGTCCTTCTGGACAGACCTTGCCCGGCAGCTCGAAGACGCGAAGTTCGACGCCCTGTTCTTCGCCGACGTCGTGGGCCTGTACGGAAACCACGACGGCGGCTGGGCCTCCCATGTGCGCCGCGGGCTGCAGGTGCCGGCCAACGATCCGCTGCTGCTGCTCGCAGCACTGTCCGGCGCCACCCGGAACATTGGGCTGGCGGCGACGTCCTCCGTTGTCCAGAGCCATCCGTTCCAGTTCGCCCGGCAGCTGTCCACGCTGGACCACCTCTCCGGCGGCCGTGCCGGCTGGAACATCGTCACCTCCGTGCTGGAGAACGCGCACCGCAACTTCAACGGTGACGGGCTGGCCGGGCACGACCGCCGCTATGACTGGGCGGATGAATACACCGACGCCGTGTACAAGCTCTGGGAAGGATCCTGGGACGACGGCGCCCTGGTCCAGGACAAGGCCAGCGGCGTCCACGCCGATCCGGACAAGGTCCACAAGATCCATCACCGCGGTGAGCGGTATTCGATCGACGGCCCGCACCTGAGCTCTCCCTCCCCGCAGCGCACGCCCGTGCTCTTCCAGGCCGGCAGCTCCGGCCGCGGACAGCAGTTCGCGGCCGCCAACGCCGAAGCCACGTTCATCTTCGCGCCCAACCCCTCCCATGCAGCGAAGGTTGCCGCCGGGGTCCGTGCCCGCGCCGCCGAGGCCGGGCGGCTTCCAGATGACATCAAGGTCTTCACCGGGCTGTCCTTCGTAGTGGGCGGAACCGAAGCAGAAGCGCAGCGCAAGAAGGCCGAACTGGACGAATACCTGGACCTGGATGCCGTAATCGCGCACATCGGCGGCGGCCTGGGCATCGACCTCGGCGGCCTGGAGCTGGACACTCCGCTGGGGGAGGTGCAGACCGAAGGCGGCCGGGGTGTGCTGCAGGCCATCATCGACTCCACGCCCGGCGGCAACCCGACCCTGGCCGACGTGGCCCGCTACCGCACCGAGGCACAGCAGGTCACCGGCACCCCGGAACAGATCGCCGACGAGCTTGAACGCTGGCAGGACGCAGGAGTGGACGGGATCAACATCATTAACGCGATCCTGCCCGGCTCCTACACGGACTTCATTGACGGTGTGCTGCCCGAGCTGCGCCGCCGGGGCCTGGCCCAAAGCGAATACGCCCCCGGCACGCTAAGGGAGAAGCTCTTCGGAGCCGGCCCGCTCCTCAACGAACGCCACCGGGCCGCCGCTTTTCGCGGGGCCTTTACACCCGACAACACCCTTGCAGCTTCAGGAGCCACCCGATGACCGCCAGCCTGCTCACCCGTTACGGACACACGGTGCCAGCAGAGGCGCAGCGCTGGTTCGACGTCGCAGACGAGGTCGCCGCCATTCTTGCCGCTGACGCTTTGGAACGCGACGCCGCGAACAAGCCGCCGTTCACCGAGGTGGAAATCCTGCGCAGGTCAGGGCTGCTGCCGTTGACCATCCCGGCCCGCTTCGGCGGTGCGGGAATCGGCTGGAGCACCGCCTTCGAAATTGTGCAGCGGGTGGCACGTGCGGATAACTCGATTGGCCAGCTGCTGGGTTACCACTACATTTTCCAGGCCTTCCCGTTCATTGACCTGGGCGAATCCCGGGGGCAGGCGCTGGCGGACGACTGCCTGGACCACCAGTGGCTCTGGTCCTCCACAGGGACGCCCCAGGGCCCGCAGGCCACTGCGGTCCGCACCGGCGGCGGTTACCTGGTCACCGGCCGGAAACCCTTTGCCACTGGCAGCCGGGTTGCGGAGAAGATCTATGCACGGGCGGTGCTCGACGGCGGCGACCGGCTGGCGCTGATCATCGACACGGCTTCCGACGGCGTGATCCGCCACGATGACTGGGATGTCCTGGGCTCCCGGCTGACCGCCACCAACACCATCGAGTTCCGGGACGTGTTTGTTCCGGACGCAGCCGTCATCACCAACCTCGGAGCGCATGACGGCGAAAGGGAACCGCACCAGGTGCTCACCACCCCCGCGTTCCAGCTGCTGTTCGCCCACGCCTACCTCGCGGCTGCGGAAGGAGCCGTGCTGGCTGCCCGGGACTATACCCTGTCCACCGCCCGGCCGTGGTTCCACGCAGAGGTGGAAACGGCGTCGGACGATCCGTTTATCCAGAACCACTACGGGTCCTTCGCGGCGAAACTCCAGGCGCTTGCCGCCGTCATCGACCAGGCCACCACCGCCCTGCAGTGGGCGTTCGACGCCGGCGAGGCGCTCACCGCCGCGGAACGGGCGGGGGTGGCGGAGCAGATTGCAGCCGCGAAGATCGCCGCCCACGAGGTGTCCCTGGACGTCACGGCCCGGATCTTCGACGTCACCGGTGCCCGCGCCGCCGGGAGCAAGTACGGGTTCGACAGGTACTGGCGGGACGTCCGCACCCACACCCTGCATGACCCGGTTGCCTACAAATACAACGAACTCGGCCGGTACTTCCTCAACGGGACCGAACCGGTTCCCTCCGCTTACCGCTAACCATTCGCACTCTTTCAAAAGGAAACACCATGGAACGCAGGAACTTCCTCAAGCTTGCCCTCGCCGGTGCCGGCGCAGCCTCGTTGACCGCCGCTACCGGCTGCGGCCTGACCGGGGGTGCGGCAGCCTCAGGGGACAAAACCATCAAGATCATCGCCACCGAATCCGCTCCGTTCCAGGAGCCCACCAAAATCGCCGCCGCACTGCTCAAGGAGAAGGGCTGGACGCTGGAGGCAACCTACGTCACGGACATCATCCAGCCGAACCTCGCGGTTTCCAACGGCGAGTTCGACGCCAACTACTTCCAGCACGGCGCCTACCTGCAGCAGTTCAACGTGGACCAGAAGCTCGAGGTGCAGCCGCTGTTCTACGTTTACGGATCACCGGCGGGGATCTGGTCCCAGCGGTACTCCAGCCTGCAGGACCTGCCCGACGGAGCGCGCATCGCCCTGCCGGTGGACCCTGCCAACAACGGGCGCGGGCTGACGCTGCTGCGCGACGCCGGCCTGCTGGAACTCAAGGAGGGAGTGGGCGTTATCCACACGTCGCAGGAAACCATTACTGCCAACCCGAAGAACTTCGAGTTCGTGGAGGTGGACCAGCAGTCCCTCTCCAAGACCCTGCCGGACGTGGACGCCGGAGTGCTGTTCGTGCGGCTGGCCGCGGAAATCGGTCTCTCCCCGGACGACGCGCTGGCCTTCGAGAAGGAAGCAGACCAGATTCCGTTCCGCTGCGTGGTGGCCGGCACCGGTGGGTTCGCGGAGACCGAGAAGGCGCGCGTATTGCAGGAGGCCTACCAGTCACCGGAAGTCCGGGAATGGTTCGCCGGCTACATGGACGGCGTGCTGCCCACCCCGTGGGATGCCGATCCGCTGGAGGAACTCAGCTCCTGGTGGGAGGCCTAGAGCTTCCCGAAGCGTGCCCGGATGAGTCCCATGTACAAGCCGTAGAAGATCAGCCCAACCCCGACGGCGGCCAGGGCCAGCCAGCCCAGCGGCGCTTCGTTCAGGGTGTGGAGGGCGCCGTCGAGACCGGTGGATTTTTCCGGGTCCGCGGTTGCTGCTGCAGCTATCACCAGGCCGCCCAAGATGACGAGTGAGATGCCCTTGGCGATGTAGCCGCCGATCCCCGTGACAGTCGCTGTGCGCTGCCAGGTCTGTCCGGGGATCGGTCCCAGGTTCTCCCGGAACTTCTGCGTGAAGCCCTTGTAGATGAAGTAGAGGCCGATGCCGGCAATCACAGCTCCGCCCAGGCCGACGAGCAGCTGGCCGGCCGGCTGGCTGAGGAGACGTGCGGTCCACGTGACCTGGCTCTGCGCGCTGTCACTCGAGCCGCCCAGGGCGAAGACTCCGAAGGTGACTCCGATGGCGCCGTAGGCGATGGCCGTTCCGGCGTCGATGGCGCGCTTTTTCCAGACTTCTTTTTTATCGGCTCCCCCGTCCAGGAAAACCCGCGATGCCTGGAACAGCGCCAGCGCAATACAGCCGACAAAACAGAACCAGATCAGGAAGATGCCGCCGGGCTGTTGGGACAGGGTGGCGACGGCGCCGGAGGAATCGGCGTTGCTGCCTCCTCCTCCGAAGGCAATCTGGAACGCGATGATGCCGATCAGGGCGTGGAGTACCCCGCTGGCTACGTAGCCCACGCGTGCGGCGCGTTCGAACGACTTCGAATCCGCGGCGCGTTCCGCGGCCTGGCCTACTCTGCCTCCGCGTGTGCCTGCCCGATCGTTGCCCAATGTGTCCTCCAAGGGTTGCCGGCTGCCGGTGAGGGCCGCCAAGAAACTTCGTGTGCTTAGTAATTCCTTCCATCCTGCCACCTGTGGTGTGTTCGGCCTACTCCGGGCTAAGGTCGATCCATGGATGCCGCAGCGCTGAGGAAGTACTGCCTGTCCCTGACGGGGGCGTACGAAGACTTCCCCTTTGGGCCGGAATCATCGGTGTTCAAGGTTCGTGCCGGCGGGGCCGGGAGGCCTGCCAAGATGTTCGCGCTGACTGCGCTCGCTTCAGATCCCCTGATGATCAGCCTCAAATGCGAGCCGGAACTGGCCCTCCAGCTCCGGGCCGCCCACCCGGAAATCAGCGGAGCCTGGCACATGAACAAGACCCACTGGAACCAGCTGGACCTGACCGGCAATCTTGAGGACGAGCTGGTGATGAACCTCGTTGAGGACTCCTACGACCTGGTGGTGGCTTCCTTGCCGCGACGCGACCGGGAAGCCCTGGCCTGGAAGGGCCTGGCGGAGTCATGACGCAGCGAAAACTCACCTACCCGGATCCCGGCCTGACCGAGCGCCCTTATCCGGTGCCGCTGGAGGGCGGCTGGCCTCCGCGGTACCGTCTGCTTCTGCGCGAAGAACGCATATCCGTGCCGGATCCGGCCCTGGGATTCCTGCGCCTGGCGGACGGTCTGCTGGGCTGGGACTTGCACCGCGGCAGCGGACTGTGGGTGGATGCCGGCACGCCCCGGGCCCGGCCGGGACTTGAAATGACCTCCGGGGTGGGCATCGGGCCGCTGCGCTGGCACGCGCCGTGCCGCGTTCTCTGGAGCGCTGAGCCGGTGGTCGACGGCGGCGGCCGCCCGGAGCCCGGCCAGCGGGCAGGGTTCGGCTACGGGACGCTGCGCGGACACCCGGAAGCCGGGGAAGAAGGGTTCTACGCCGAGCTCAGCGAAGACGGGCAGCTGTTCTTCCGGGTGGCTGCCTACAGCCGCCCCGCGAACCTGCTCATCGCCGCCGGAGGTCCACTCAACCGGCGCACGCAGGAGCTGATCACCCGCCGGTATTTCCGCGCTGCCCGGCGGCTGGCCGTGGGGACGGGGTAACATCCTCCTGCGCGGCACGCCAGTACTGGACCAGGCACCACATGCCCCCTGCGAAACCCGCGACGCCGCACCCCGCTGCGATCCAGGGCTCCCCGGCGTCCCAACTGCCGCCGTCGGGCAGACACGGCAGGTTCACGACAACGGAGACGGTTCCCATAGCCAGCAGCAGCAATCCTGCGAACAGCAGCGCCCGTCTGCTCCGCGCGTCTTCCCTCATGCCCGGCCCCCGTGAAAGCTGAGCCGACCCTACCAGCTCAGGCTTCGCCGTCGGGCAGCTGTGCTTTGCTGTGCAGAACAAAGGCAAGCTCAGGCCCTGAGGACTCCACCGGCATGAAACCGGCGGTCAGCAGCAGGGAGATCGAAGCCTCATTGGCCTCGTCGGTGTAGGCCGTGACGCATTCGACGCCGTACTGGCCCAACGCGAACCGGCTGAGGCCGATGAGCGCCTCAGTCGCGTACCCGAGGTTCTGCCGCGACGGGACGATGTTGTACGTGACTTCCAATGCGCCGTCGACGGGTGGGCCGAGGAAGCCGATGGTTCCGATCACCAGGCCTCCGCGCTCGCGGATGAGCCGTGCCCCGAAGATTCCAGCGCGCGGCCCCAGCAAACCTGCCTGGAAGTACTGCAGTGCGGCGTCTTCGTCGACGCCCTGGGGAAAGTCGTCGGCCCACAGCTCGCAGCGGGCGCCGACTATCAGGGCATCAACGTCTGCCGCCGACATTTCCGCCAGTTCCAACCGCTCAGTCAGCAGGCTGCTGGCGGGTACCGGCTCATTCGAAAGGATGGTCACGGCAATATTCTCCCCCATCGAGATGACAGAAACTGCCCGTTTGAGGCCCGTAACGTGCAGTTTCTGCAATCTCGATGAGCGGGGTTGTGGATAACGAAACGCGGCCTCATTTGAGCAACCATAATGCTGGCCATGCGCACTCCCCGTGAACTGCCCCAAGAGCTCTGCCAGTCGACGTATACCGTCTATGACTCGGATGCCCTTGGAGTAAGCAGAGGGACTCTTCGCAACGTTCGCATCCGCCGTATCAGCAGGGCTATCCGGGCCGCGGACAACCTGGATTTGAGCGACCGCAGCTCATCGTTGCCGCCGGAAAGGATTGCGCCGTTCACACGGGTCACCTCATTTTCCGTGGCTTCGCACCGGACGGCCGCAGAGGCTTGGGGTTTTCCGCTTCCGGTTGTGCCGGGACGGGCACCCGAACTGCACATCACCCGTCCGGAAGGGCTCGCGCCGCCGAGACGGTTCGGTGTGGTTGGCCACACCGGCCGGATCCTGCCCGGCGAGGTGACCACGCTGGACGGTTTGGTCCTTACCTCACGGGTAAAAACGTGGCTCGACCTGTCGAAAGACCTCACTGTGGAGGAGCTCACGGTGATCGCGGATCACCTGATCCGGTTTCCCCGGCCGCTGTTCGAAGGTCGGGCGGATCCGTATGCGACGCAGGAAGAACTCGCTGAGATCATCGGACGTCATCCAGGCCAGCGGGGAATCCGGACCGCACGTGAGGCCCTGCGGCTCAGCCGGGTGGGTGCGGATTCCCCGCCGGAAACCCTGCTGCGGCTTGCCCTTGGCGCGGCGGGGCTGCCCGAACCGGAGGTAAATGCCCCCATAGTGGATGACGACGGCGTCCTGCACCATGAGCCGGACCTGGGCTACCGAAAGTACCGGGTGGCAGTCCAGTATGAGGGCGCGGGGCATTCGGACCCGGAACAGGTGGCACGGGACATCAGCCGGGAAGAGCGTACCCTCGCGCTGGGCTGGACCGAGGTGCGCTTATCGCGGCGGCACATGGTCGACGGCGCCCGGCCGGCCGTGGAGAAGGTCCGGGCTGCCCTGTGGGTGGCGGGCTGGCGCGCTGACCGTCCGGCGGCCTGACCCCTTGAACGAGATTACAGAAACTGCCCGTTTGAGGCTCCAAACGGGCAGTTTCTGTAATCTCGATGGGATTCCGGAGAGGAAGGGTTAGCCGAAGTGCTTCGGCAGAGTCCCCTCGTGTGCTTCCTTCAGCTCAGCCAGCGGCAGGACAAAGTGGCCCTGGAAATCGAGCGCGCCGATCTCGGTATCCACCACGCCGATGCGGGAGTGGGCGAAGCCACGGGCCGTGCACATGTCCTTGAACCGGACTTCTTCGCTGCGGGCGACGGAGACGACGGCGCGGGCCTGGGACTCGGAGAACAGCAGCGTGAACAGGTCCACGCCGTCGCGCTCGGCCACTTCATCCAGGCCAATCCGGGCGCCGACGCCGAAGCGCAGCGCCATCTCGGACAGCGCAGCCGCAAGGCCGCCCTCGGAGAGGTCGTGCGCGGCGTCGATCATGCCGTCACGTGAGGCGTTGATCAGCAGGTCGCCCAGCAGCTTCTCGGCCTGCAGGTCCACCTTCGGCGGCTGGCCGCCCAGGTGCCCGCGCAGGTTGGCGAACTCGGAACCGTCCAGCTCATCGCGGGTGACGCCCATCAGGTAGATGGCCTGCCCGTCTTCGCGCCAGCCCGACGGCGTGCGGCGGGCAACGTCGTCGAACACGCCCAATACGCCCACCACGGGGGTGGGGTGGATGGCGACGCCGCCGGTCTGGTTGTAGAGCGAGACGTTGCCGCCGGTGACGGGTACGCCGAGCTCCTGGCAGCCGTCGGCCAGGCCGCGGACGGCCTCGGCGAACTGCCACATGACCTCGGGATCCTCGGGGGAGCCGAAGTTCAGGCAGTCGGTGACGGCCATCGGGCGGGCGCCGGAGGTGGCGACGTTGCGGTAGGACTCGGCGAGGGCCAGCTTGGCGCCCTCGTACGGGTTCAGGTAGGTGTAGCGGCCGTTGGCGTCGGTGGAGATTGCGACTCCGAGGCCGGTTTCCTCATCAACGCGGATCACGCCGGCGTCATCGGGCATGGCCAGAGCTGTGTTGCCCTGCACATAGCGGTCGTACTGGTTGGTGACCCAGGACTTGTCGCACATGTTCGGGGAGGCCATCAGTTCCAGCACGGCCTGCTTCACCGCTTCGCCGCCAAACGGGCGGTCGGCGCTGAACGAATCGGCCTGCACGCCGTCGAGCCACTCGGGGCGGTGGAACGGCCGGTTGTAGACCGGGCCTTCGTGGGCAACGGTGCGCGGGTCGACGTCGACAATCGTCTCGCCGTCCCAGTCAATGATCAGCCGGCCGGTATCGGTGACTTCACCCAGCCAGGAGTACTCGACGTTCCACTTGTCCATGATCGCCTCGAACGCCTTCACGTTCTCCGGGGTCACGACGGCCATCATGCGTTCCTGCGACTCGGACATCAGGATTTCGCCCGGGGTCAGGGTCGGATCGCGGAGCAGGACCTTGGTGAGTTCAACGTGCATGCCGCCGTCGCCGTTGGAGGCAAGCTCCGACGTCGCGCAGGAGATGCCGGCCGCGCCGAGGTCCTGGATGCCCTCGACCACGGAGGCCTTGAACAGTTCCAGGCAGCACTCGATGAGGACCTTTTCGGCGAACGGGTCACCGACCTGCACGGCGGGACGCTTGGAGGGTTTGGCGTCGTCGAAGGACTCAGAAGCCAGCACCGAAGCGCCGCCGATGCCGTCGCCGCCGGTGCGCGCTCCGAAGAGCACCACCTTGTTGCCGGCGCCGGAAGCGTTGGCCAGACGGATGTCCTCGTGGCGCATAACGCCGACTGCCAGTGCGTTGACCAGCGGGTTGCCCTGGTAGACGGAGTCGAAGACGACTTCGCCGCCGATGTTCGGCAGTCCCAGGGAGTTGCCGTAGCCGCCGATGCCGGAGACGATGCCGTGCACGAGGCGGGCGGTGTCCGGGTGGTCGATCGCACCGAAGCGCAGCGGATCCATCACTGCAACCGGGCGGGCGCCCATGGAGATGATGTCGCGGACAATGCCGCCGACGCCGGTCGCGGCACCCTGGTAGGGCTCCACGAAGGACGGGTGGTTGTGGGACTCGACCTTGAAGGTCACCGCCCAGCCCTCGCCGATGTCCACGACGCCGGCGTTCTCGCCGATGCCGACCAGCAGGTGTTCCTTCATCTTCTCGGTGACCTTGTCACCGAACTGCTTGAGGTGCACCTTGGAAGACTTGTAGGAGCAGTGCTCGGACCACATGACCGAGTACATCGCCAGTTCTGCGGCGGTGGGGCGGCGGCCCAGGATCTCGACGACGCGGTTGTATTCGTCTTCCTTCAGGCCAAGTTCTGCCCAGGGCAGCGGGGTGTCCGGGGTGGACGCCGCGTGCTCTACGGTGTCGATGTTGAATTTCTTCTGCTCGGCGGTGGAGTTAGCGGACACGGTCATTATTTGCCTCCGGCAACGAGCGAGGTGAGTACAGAGGTGAAGACGCCGATCCCGTCGGTGCCGCCGCGCAGCGCGACGTCCCCGCGGGCCGAGGAGTCCGGGCCAAAGCCGGCTTCCACGGCGTGCTCGGGGTGCGGCATGAGGCCGACGACGTTGCCGGCGGCGTTGGTGATGCCGGCGATGTCGCGGCGCGAACCGTTGGGGTTGAAGCCGTCGTAGCGGAAGACCACGCGGCCTTCGCCTTCCAGCTCATCCAGGGTCTTTTCGTCGGCGACGTACTGGCCGTCCTGGTTCTTCAGCGGAATGACCATGCCTTCGCCCTGCGTGTAGCCGGACGTCCAGGCGGTGGCGTTGTTCTCCACGCGGAGCAGCTGGTCCCGGCACATGAACTTCAGGTGGTCGTTCTTGATCATCGAACCGGGCAGCAGGTGCGCTTCGGTGAGGATCTGGAAGCCGTTGCAGATGCCCAGCACGGGCATGCCGCCCTTGGAGGCGTCCACGACCTTTTCCATCAGCGGGGCAAACCGGGAAATCGCTCCGGCGCGCAGGTAGTCGCCGTAGGAGAAACCGCCGGGGATGATGACGGCGTCGACGTCGTGCAGGTTCGCGTCGCCGTGCCAGAGTTCGACGGCGGTGCCGCCGGCCAGGCGCACGGCGCGGGCGGCGTCGCGGTCATCCAGGGTTCCGGGGAAGGTGATGACGCCGACGCGCACTGCGCGCAGGGCAGCGTCTTCCGGTGCGGCGGAGTAGTCGCCGATCAGCGGGGTGCTCAAGACTAAGCCTCCGAAATAACTTCGACGCGGGTGACGTCTTCGATCACGGGGTTGGAGAGCAGCGTGGCAGCGGCGGTGCGGGCCTGTTCGAGGATCTCGGGGGTGACGTCGCCGTCCACGGTAAGTTCGAAGCGCTTGCCCTGGCGGACGCCGGTAAAGCCGGTCAGGCCGAGCCGGGGGAGTGCGCCGGCAATGGCTTTGCCCTGCGGATCCAGGATTTCGGGCTTGGGCATGACGTCAACAACGATCCGGGGCATCCGGTAACTCCTGTGAGTGAAGGGGTGGCCGCGGACCGTGCCGTCTCACGCTGATTCAGCGCTCCGCGAGCTTGCTCCTTCATTCTAAGGCCGTACAGCGAGATAGCAGAAAGTGCCCGTTACAGAGCTGAAACGGGCACTTTCTGCTATCTCGATTTGAGTTTTGACTCCCGGAAAGGTTACGCGGGAAGCTCGATTTGGAAGCCGCAGGAGCAGCGCAGGATGCTGGTCTCCAAGACGATGTCCGCCGTGGCGGCCTCCGGCTCCGTGCTCAGCGGCTCAAAGAGTGAGACCGTGCGGTTGTCCTTGGGACGCATGGGTTCCCCGCAGTGCAGGTACTCGGTCTCCGCGGGTTCGCTGACGGCGTTCCGCGCCCAGACCGGAGAATGCCGGACGGGGTGTCCGTAGAAGCGGTCACATTCGGCGCAGGTGTAGCTGATTTCCAGGAACTCGGCCGAGTTTGCGGTCTTCGAGGGCTCGACCGATTCGATGATCAGGTATTCATCGGTGCCGCAGTAGGAGCACCAGGGGACGTACTCCGCGGGAGCTGCCGTCTCGTGCGCGGACAGCTGTGGTTCTTCGGGTGTTGCTTCAATCGACAATCTGGTTCCTCCGGTAAAGCCCGGCGTGCCTGGAAGGGCGCGGCCCGTACGTGGATAGTAAGCAAGCTGATTCAATAATAGAACATGCATCCGGAGTTGCGGAAGTGAATGGTGCACATCACGTTCGGTAGGGTGATCCGGTGAAACTAGTCGCCGCCAAACCCTCGGTAGTCCGCCGGTCCATGAACATCTGGCCGCCCTTCGCCTTCTCCGGAATCCACATCACCGAACTGCCCGCGGACTTTATGTCGGCCACAGTCAGGCTGCGCCAGCACTGGTGGAACAAGAACGTTGCCGGCGTAGCGTTCGGCGGCAGCCTCTTTGCCATGACGGATCCGTTCTGGATGATGCTGCTGCTGCGCCACTTGGGCAAGGACCACGTTGTCTGGGACCGTGCGGCGGAAGTGGAATTCCTCAAGCCGGGCAGAGGCGACGTCTACGCACGGTTCAGCATCAGCACGCAGGACATCGAGCGGCTCCGAGCCGCCGCCAAGGACGGCTCCAAGGTCCTGGAATGGTTCACTGTGGACATCAACGATGCCGACGGCGACGTCGTGGCCCGGGTGCGCAAGCAGGTTTACGTGCGCCGCAAGCGGGAGGACGGCGCGGGCGTCCCCGCGTCCGGCGGGAGCGCTACTGTGCCGCCGTTGCCGGACCGAGCAGGGCGCCCAGGGCTTCCCACCGACTGATCTGGCAGCCGTCCGTCAGCGCGAACTCGGCGTCGACGGTCTCTCCCTCTACCGTTCCCGTTACCGTGGCCCGCTGCGGTCCGCCCCACTGCATGGTGCAGGAGACGTTGGTGCCGGGTTCGGCCATGAGGCCGGGCCCGCCTTCCGCCAGCGCAACGCACGCTGCCTCAGGATCCGGTGCGCCTGACTGGCCCACGGGCGTAGTGCCCTCGCAGTCCAGGGCCCAGGTGTCCGTGACAGCTTCGCCGTCGGCCATCAGCTCCACGCTCAGGGAGGTGGCTGCCGCACTGCCTGTCGCGGCGGACGGCGACGACGAGGCGGCAGGTGACGAGGCGGCAGATGAGGAGGGAGAAGCGGAACCAGGCGTCGGTTCCGAGTACGGTGAGGAGTTGGTGCACCCGGCCAGGGCCAGGCCTGCGGCAGCCACGAGCACAGCGGTGCGGACAGGGCGGAACAGGAACTGCATGGTGAGACCTCCCACGTTGGATGCGGTCCAGCCTAGCCAATCCTTGGCGTGAAGTGCGGACGGGCCCGGTCAGGACCCCGCACCGCTTTCCGCGGCAGCTTGGGCCTGGGCTGCGTAGTACGGTCCCTGCGCCGGATAGTAGTTGCTGAAGTCCGGCAATATTCCGTCGCCGTGAACAGCACCCAGCCGGTCCAGGTAGAACTCCCAGCCTGGCCCGGTGCTTTCCACTGTGGCCAAATCCTCCAGGTGCTGGATGAACTCGACGGCTGACCCTCCGGCACTGCCTGTGAGGTTCACTTCGAGGTCCCAGCTGCCGTACTCGTCTTCGGCGGAAACCCGGAGCCGTTCCCCGGGGACGCACTCCTGCAGCTGGAAGCTGCCGAAAGGCTGGTTCGTCTCGTAAAGCATCTGCACGTCCACTGTTTCGCCGGGGCCGGGACGTCCATCCCAGCGTCCGAACCAGAGGGCAGCCTCAGCCGGCTGTGTGAAGCTGGCCCAGATTGTTTGCGGGGACTGCGTGAACGGACGGTTGAGGATCAGGTCGTAGGCATCCGGTCCGGAGCGGATGACCCGTCCGGTTGGTTCTGGGTACATAGCTGCTCCTGAAGGGGCGCCAGCAGGTCCAGGATGCGGGCCCGCAGCTGCTGCGATTCTTCGCTAAAGGCACGTTGCGCGGCCGCATACTCCGCGCGCCCGGCAGGTGTTTCCACCGGGATTGGGTCATATCCCCAGTCCTGAAGGTCGTACGGGGAAGCCCGCATGTCCATCTCGCGGATGCGCCAGGCGAGCTCGAAGCAGTCCATCACCAGTTCCCCGGGGAGCACCGGTACCAGCTTGTAGGCCCATTTATAGAGGTCCATATTAGCGTGCAGGCAGCCCGGCTGCTCCAGGTCGCGCTGGTTTTCCCGGGTGGGCCGGAGCTCGTTCAGCCCCACCGCCTGCGGCGCGTAGAAGCGGAAGGCATCGAAGTGGGTGCAGCGGATGCGGCTTTGTTCCACGAGCTGGTCCGTGCCCTCGGCTCCCAGCCGCAGTCCGAGGTATTCATGCCGGATTCCGTTGACCTCCGACTTGTAGGCCATGGCCCACTCGTGCATGCCGAAGCAGCCCAGTGCGGCCTTGCGCCCGGCGGTCCGGGAAAGCAGCATCTGCGTGAATTCCAGTGCGGGCCCGCGGGCGGACGAGAAGGCAGGGAGGTCGACGGCGACGGCCACAGTACCGGCGTCGAGCCCTGCTTCGTGGAGTTCTGCCGCGTCCAGCTGCCGGTAGAACTTCCAGTCCGTGCGTTCGGCTGCGGCCTGCCCCGCCAGGACGACGCCGGCGCCCGGGTGCCAGCGCAGCAGCTGCCCGGGTTTCTGGGAATAGTAGGTGAAGAGGAAATCCTCTACCGGATGTTTCCGGCCGGTGGAGCGGCGGGACAGGAAGCCGTCTGCGTACGGTCGGACCCGTTCCTGGTAGGCGGCCTGCCGGGGAAGCCACTGGTCCTCGGTCAGCACGGCGGAATAAGGGAGGCTCACGGCCCCATTATCCCGCCGTGCTGCTTCGGGTCCTAGCCGACAGGGGCAGAGCGGTGATTCCCGGACGCCCCGCTGCCACCGTCCTGGTCGGAATCCTTGTTGCCGGCGCCTGGCTCCGCCGCTGCTGACTCTGCGGCTGCCGCGGAGTCGTCCTCGGCCGTCCAGCCGTCGGCATATTCCCCCGCCTCGTAGTCGTACTCCACGGGCTTTCCGTCTTCGTCGGTGCGCTGGTACCACTCCGTGACCGTGCGGTCGTGGGAATCGAAGTCGGCCCCGGCGCCCTCCCCTTGGGGGGTCTTCTCCACAGTGAAGGCGAAGTCATCGCCGTGCTCGTCGATGCCGGCGCGGACTGCATTCTCCAAGGCGGCCGTTGCATACTCCCGGCGGATAATCAGCGGGTCGGTTTGCAGGTCCCGGATCAGGGCAACCATCATCAGCAGCAGGATTACCGCGAACGGCAGGGCCGAGACGATGATCAGGTTCTGCAGCCCGGACAGGGCCTGGTTTCCTCCCACCAGCAGCATGACCACGGCAATGCCCATCATGGCCAGGCCCCAGAAGACGGTGACTTTCCGGTCAGGCTGCGGTTTGCCGCGCTGCGACAGGCTGCCCATGACCAGGGAAGCGGAGTCCGCCGAGGTAATGAAGAAGATGGCGATGCAGAACATCGCCAGCAACGGGGTGACGGTACTCAGCGGCAGCCCGTCAAGGACCTGGAAGAAGAGCGATTCCGGAGCGCTGTCGGCGGAGATGTCCATGCCCTGCATGCGCATCCAGATAGCCGTGCCGCCGAAGACGCCGAAAGCGATTACCGAGACCAGGGTGGGCACCACAAGCACGTACTGCACATATTCACGCAGTGTCCGGCCGCGGGAGATGCGCGCCAGGAAGATGCCGACGAACGGGGACCAGGAAATCCACCAAGCCCAGTAGAAGACGGTCCAGTTGGCCGAGAAGTCCGCTGCTTCGGCACCCCAGGACGGGCCCTTGCTCATCAGGTGCAGGAGGTCGGACAGGTATTCGGCCAGGGAAGCGGGAATGAGGTTGAGCAGGAACAGGGTTGGCCCGGTCAGGAAGATAAAGGCGACCAGGATGATGGCAAGGGAAATATTGACGTTGGAGAGCCAGCGGATGCCTCTGCCGATTCCGGAGACTGCCGAGGCGATGAATGCTGCAGTCAGGACGGCGATGATGCCGATCAGGACAGCGTTGGGAAGCCGGCCGATGCCGCTGATAATCTCCACGCCCCGGCCAATCTGCAGGGCGCCAATGCCGAGTGACGCTGCCGTGCCGAAGAGGGTCGCGACGATTGCGAACATATCGATCAGGCGCCCGGCCACGCCTTCGGTCTTCCGTCGTCCGAGCAGCGGGGTAAAAATGGCGCTCATGAGGGGCACCCGGCCGCGCCGGAAGGAGCCATAAGCAATAGCAGCGCCGACCAGCGCGTAAATCGCCCAGGCATTGAGGCCCCAGTGGAAGAAGGACTGTGCCATGGCCTTGTGCAGCGCCACCGCGGTTTCGGGGACTGCCTCGCCGGGGTTTGGTGTCATGAAGTAGGTCAGCGGCTCGTACGGTCCGAAGAAGAAGAGGCCGATGCCGATTCCGGCGGAGAACATCATGGCGACCCAGGAGAAGGTTGAATACTCCGGCTTTTCGCCGTCAACGCCGAGGGGAATCTTGCCGTAGCGGCTGAAGCCGACAAAAAGCATAAAGACCAGGACCACGGCAATAAGTGCGCTGAAGAGCCAGCCGGTGTTCGTCACAACCCAGCCCAGGGCCACGTCGGAGACCGACTTCAGCGATTCCGTGGAGAACACGCCCCAGGCGACGAAGCCCAGGATGAGTACTGCAGCAATGCCGAAAACCAGGGGATCGGTTCCGTAGCGCACGCGCTGCTCGTCGACGGCGATGCCGGGAATCAGTCCGGGGTGGGTGTCGTGGGGGTATTTCTTCTTCTCCCGGCGCAGTACACGTGCAGCAAGCTGGCCCATTGAGGCCTTCGGCGATGCTTGCCCTGAGGCCCCTGAACCGTTCGGGGATCCAGCTTCCGCGCTGCCGGAGGGCGGCGCGGGGGTTGCTTGGTGCCGTGATGAGGGCGGTGTTGCCACGGGAATCTTCTCCTTGGGGCGGACATGCCGGCCGCCCATCGGGTGCTTTTCGGGACGCGAAGAAGAGTAGTTCGATTAGTTTTGCGGTTCGGGTATATAAGCCGCCTTATATACCACATGCCTATCGTTACCAGTTCGTTATTCTTTACGCACTATTGTGCTCCATCAGCCGGCCCATTTGCACATTCACTGTCCAGTGTGGCGATCCGGAAGCTGGGTCGCCTGGATGAGCCGGCGCATGGCGGTGTTCAGCTGATGGACTTCCTCCCGCGTCAGCTGCAGTCGCGCCAGCATAGCGGCAGGAATCTGCGTCGCCTGCTGTCGCAGTGCCCGCCCTTTTTCGGTCAGGCTGACGGCCAGGGCGCGGTCGTTTCCGGGGGCGCGGTTGCGTTCCACCAGGCCCGCGCTCTCCAGCCGCTTGAGCATGGGGGAAAGAGTGGCCGGTTCCATCACCAGGGTGTCCCCGAGGTTGCGGACCGTGCGCGGGGATTCTTCCCAGAGGGCCAGCAGGACCAGGTATTGCGGGTGGGTGATACCGAGTTCCTCGAGTACGGGACGATAGGCCCCGACGACGGAGCGCGACGCGACAGACAGGGCGAAGCAGAGCTGGTGCTCGAGCAGCAGGTCATCGTCTGCGGTGCCGGTGTCCATCGAGGTCCTTCTTCCCTGTGTGCCGATTGGCTCAACAAATGCTTAGTGCACTAACGGTTAGCGTACTATGAGTTCCAGATACACCTCGGAAGGGACGTCAGAGTGGCAGCCAGGGAAAGCTTCACCGCAAAGTTCATGCGCGCAACAGGAAAGGCACGGATGTTTTTCGGTCCGGCCCAGACGTCCTCGCTCACCCATGACATGACCGAGGAGAACAAGCGTCTCCTCGAAGCCCAGCAGGCCGAGGAAAAGGCCAAATGGGAAACCGTCACACGTGCCGACGGCAGCAGCTACATCCTCCCGCGCAAGCAGGACTGACGCAGCTTTTTTGTGCAGGACCGGTTTGTTCCGGAGCTAAAAACCTATCCTTAAGGAACCCAACCCGGCCCTTGAAGGAGGGGTTCCGATGGCAACAATCGTTCCGGATCCCGGCAGCAGCGGCGAACCGCGCCTGCCCGAGGACGAGATCCCCCGGCCTGTGGAAGCGGACCTGCCCGAAATCATCGTTGAAACAGACGAAGAAGGCCACCACTACGGGGTGGACCGCGAATACAGGAACGGCAAGCCCCACCGCGAGCCTGCTGAACCGGTGGTGTACAAGGACTACTTCCACGGCCCAAAGTTCAAAGAGGACATGTACTAGGCACAGCTGTTAAAGCAGCAAAGGACGCCCAGTGCCCCGGACGTCCTTTAAGAAGCTGTGTGCTGTCAGCGCCCGGTGCCGCCGTAGACCGTCGCCTCGGCTTCGCCGTCGAGCCCGAATGCTGCGTGGACGGCGCGGACTGCGTCGTCGAGCAGGGCAGCGTTGGTGACCACGGAGATGCGGATTTCCGAGGTGGAGATCATGTCGATGTTCACCCCGGCCAGGTGCAGTGCCTCGAAGAAGCGGTGCGAAACGCCCGGGTTGGAGCGCATGCCCGCGCCGATGAGGGAGAGCTTGCCGATCTGCTCGTCGTAGTCGATGCTGTCGAAGCCGACCTCAGCCTTGGCGGCATTCAGCGCAGCCATGGCAGCCTGGCCGTCCACGATCGGCAGGGTGAAGGAAATATCCGTCTTGCCCGAGCCCTTGGTGGAGACGTTCTGCACGATCATGTCGATGTTGGTGTTCGCGCCGGCGACGACGCCGAAGATTTCCGCTGCCTTGCCGGGGATGTCGGGGACACCGACCACCGTGAGCTTGGCTTCGGAACGGTCGTGCGCGACGCCGGAAATGATGGGCTGTTCCAAGGGTTCTCCCTCTTGAATCTTGATCTTGTCATCGGGGCTGGGCAGGACCCAGGTTCCCTCATGCTGGCTAAAGGAGGAGCGAACGTGCAGCGGTACCCCAAAGCGCCGGGCGTACTCCACGCAGCGCAGGTGCAGGATCTTCGCGCCGGAGGCAGCCATCTCCAGCATTTCCTCGCTGGAGATCTTGTCGATCTTCTGGGCCGTGGGGGCCACGCGCGGATCAGCGGTGTAGACGCCGTCGACGTCGGTATAGATTTCGCAGACGTCGGCATCGAGTGCGGCAGCCAGGGCGACGGCGGTGGTGTCTGAACCGCCGCGGCCCAGGGTGGTGATGTCCTGGCTGTCCCGGCTCATGCCCTGGAAGCCTGCGACGATCGCGACGTCGCCCTTCTCGATGGCGGTCTTGATGCGGTGGGGGGAGACGTCGATGATCCGGGCCTTGCCGTGGATCGCGTCGGTGATCATGCCGGCCTGGCTGCCGGTGAAGGACTGCGCAGAAGCGCCGAGTTCGTTGATGGCCATGGCCAGCAGCGCCATGGAGATGCGCTCTCCGGAGCTGAGCAGCATGTCCATTTCCCGCGGGTACGTTCCGACGGTGATCTGGCCGGCGAGGTCCAGCAGCTCATCGGTGGAGTCGCCCATCGCGGAGACCACAACGACGACGTCGTTCCCGGCCTTTTGGGTGTCGACCACCCGTTTGGCGACGCGCTTAATGCCCTCGGCGTCCGATACGGAGGAACCGCCGAATTTCTGCACTATAAGGCTCATGCGTACACGCTCTCTGGAACTGTTCTCAGTGGCTGTCCGGCGGCGCGGGGCCGCCCCAGCTCAGGCTATCCGTGGAAAAGGCCGCATCGCGGCGGCCAATGGTCAAGAGTCTATAACTCCCCTGCAGCGGCGCCGAAATGCCTTAGACACGGCGCTCAACCTCGACTTAACGAATGGTGCTCCGTGCAGGTGCCTGTGCTGCGGTCATCGCGCAGGTCTGGACGCCGCGCGCCTAGCTGAGGCTGCGGCGGCCCTCGAAGGCCCGGCCGAGGGTGATCTCGTCGGCGTATTCCAGGTCTCCGCCCACCGGCAGGCCCGATGCCAGGCGCGTGACCGTGATGCCGAGGGTCTTGAGCATGCGGACCAGGTAGGTGGCGGTGGCTTCGCCCTCGAGGTTCGGATCGGTGGCGATGATGATCTCGCTGATCTGCTCATCGGAGAGCCGGCTCAGCAGTTCGCGGATGCGCAGCTGGTCGGGGCCGATGCCGGCAATCGGATTAATCGCGCCGCCCAGCACGTGATAGCGGCCGCGGAAGGAACGGGTGCGTTCGACGGCGATGACGTCCTTGGACTCCTCCACGACGCAGATCATCGTCGGATCGCGGCGCGGATCACGGCAGATATTGCACGTTTCCTGCTCGGTGACGTTGCCGCACACCTGGCAGAACTTCACCTTTTCCTTGACCGTGGTGATCGCGGACGCCAGCTTGGACATGTCCTCGGCGTTGGACTCAAGGATGTGGAACGCGATCCGCTGAGCCGACTTGGGACCCACCCCGGGGAGTCGGCCCAACTCGTCGATCAGTTCCTGAACCGCACCTTCGTACACGTGGCCTTCTTCTGGGGAATAGTGGTTGTACCGGTTTACCGGCGGATGTCGTGGCCGTCGAGGCCGCGTTCTTCGATCAGGCGGCCGCCCAGGATCCGTTCGATCGCCTTGCGTCCGACCAGGCCGGAATCCTCAAGGGTCACGTCGTCGGCGCTGGGAACGTCTTCGACCAAGTCTACTTTGCCGCGGGCCGCGGACGACGGCGCCGAGCCGTTGCGCGCGGCAGCTTCGTTGAGCAGTTTCTGGTAGCGGCTGAGCGGACGGCCGTCATTTCCAGGTGCCTGCTGAGCGGGACCGGACTGAGCTGGACTCGACTGACGAGGGGTGGCTTGGGCCGGGCTGTTTTGCGCGGGCCTGGCTCGGTCCGGGCGCGCGCCCGGCGCTTCAGCCAGCTGGACGGAGCCCGACGCTGCCGGTGCGGCATTGGCGGGCGCTGAGCCGGAGCCCTGCGGCCGTCCGCCGGGACGGGAGGAAGTGGTGCCGGCCCAGTTGGTGGTGGACCATTCTGCGTCGCTGACTGCGCTGGTCGCATGGATGTCTTCCGGAACGGCTGCTGTTTCCCATGCGTTGCTTTCCGGCATGTCAGCCGGTTCCGACGGTTCCTGCGGCCAGTCTTCGGGGAGGGGAGCAGCAGCCCGTACCGCCGTTGAACGGGCAGGGGCAGTCGAGGCGCTGGGGGTGCTGGAGGCCGCGGGGGATGGAGGAGCAGGGCTGGTCTTTACGTTGGCCGTGCTGGCAGGTGCCGCAGTTCCCGGCCAAGCGGGCGCGGGTCCGCTGGCCGAAGCCGCTGCACCCCCTGGAGCAGCAGCGACGGCCGGAGCCGGAGTGACTGCCGGAGACACAGCGTCTGCCGGGGCCAAAGCGCCCGCTGGAGCTGCAGCCGGACCCAGTGCCGAAGCGCCCGCTGGAGGCGCAACCTTGCCCGGTATCTGGACGGATGCTGCCGCTGGCTGGGCCGGTGCAGCTGCCGGAGTCTGTGCCGGCGCGGTCTGCCGGCTACCAGCTTTTGGGCCGGGTTCACCCGCTGACGCGGAATTGTCGTGTACGGCATTGACCTGGCAGTCCACACCAAGCACCTGGTGGATGGCCCTGCGCAGGTTCTCAAGATGATCGGGCCGGTTGAAGTTGGTGGCCGCACCCGGATTCGAGAAGGCCAGCTCGAGCACCTTGCCGTCAAAGGCCCGCGGCGACGCATTCTTGCTGACATTGAGCCACGTCGCCCGTCGAATGCTCGTCAGGGCATCCATGATTTCGGGCCAGGCGCGGCGGATCATCTCCACCTGTCCTCCACCGGCAGCCGGTGCGCCTCCCTGAGGTGCAGGTGCGGATGCAGCGGCCCGTGCGGGCGCGGCTGGATCAGGTGCGGCGGCGGGTCCCGCGGCGTCCTGCGAAGGAGCGTTGTTTGGGGCAGGTTCGCGCGCCGGGGCGGTCGCCTGGCGGTCGTCTGCCTGCTGGGGTGCGCCGGTATGTTGCGCTGGGCCGGATTGCTGGGGTGCGCCGGTATGTTGCGCTGGGCCGGATTGCTGTGCTGCGGCTTCCTTGGAGACGTCGTCCCACGACTTCCCGGCCGCAGCTGCGGCGCCGGCACCTGATGAAGCAGACGGGGCCGGGGTAGCCCATGTGCCGCCCCAGTCTGCCGACCCGTTCGACGGCTCAGGTGCAGAAGAGGGCGCAGCGCCCGCGGCCGGACCGGAAACAACAGCTGGCACAGGTTCCGCAGCGGCCTGCTCGGCGGCGGGAGCCGGTGTGCGCCACTGCGCCGGAGCGGAAGGTGCCGCAGCTGCGGACTCACGTTCCGGCGTCGTCTGCGTTGCATTTGCGGGGGCCGGAGCGGAACCGGAGTCGCCGGCGTAGCTCAGGCGGCGTTCGATCCGGTCCACGCGTGCTGCCGTGCCGCGCTCCGACTGGTCGGCGGCGGGCAGCAGGACGCGGGCGCAAAGCAGTTCCAGATGCAGGCGAGGTGAGGTGGCGCCTGTCATTTCCGTCAGCGCGGTATTGGTGATGTCCGCGGCGCGGGAGAGCTCGGCGCCGCCGAACTGGGCTGCCTGCGTGCGCATCCGGCTGATCTGGTCTTCCGGGACACCCCGAAGCACGGCTGCGGCACTGTCCGGCATGGCGTTGACCACGATGAGGTCGCGGAAGCGTTCCAGCAGGTCTTCCACGAAACGGCGGGGATCCTGCCCGGTCTGGATGACGCGGTCCACGGCACTGAAGACAGTGGCGGCGTCACCTGCGGCAAAAGCATCGACAACATCGTCGAGCAGCGCCACGTGAGTGTATCCAAGGAGGTTTACGGCCAGCTCATAGTCCAGCCCGGCTTCCCCGGCGCCCGCCATCAGCTGGTCAAGGACGGAGAGCGAGTCGCGCACCGATCCACCGCCGGCCCGGATGACCAGGGACAGGACGCCCGGAGCCACGGGAACGTTTTCCTGCTGGCAGAGCTTGTCCAGGTAAGCCAGCAGCGGTTCCGGCGGAACGAGCCGGAACGGGTAATGGTGCGTGCGGGAACGGATGGTGCCAATGACCTTGTCCGGCTCCGTGGTCGCGAAAATGAACTTGATGTGTTCCGGCGGCTCTTCGACGATCTTCAGAAGCGCGTTGAAGCCGGCGGAAGTGACCATGTGGGCTTCGTCGATGATGAAGATCTTGTAGCGGTCGCGCACCGGGGCGAAGGTGGCTCGTTCGCGCAGGTCGCGCGCATCGTCGACGCCGCCGTGGCTGGCCGCGTCGATTTCAATGACGTCCAGGCTGCCCGCACCGTTGCGGGCCAGTTCGACGCAGCTGTCGCAGGTGCCGCAGGGAATCGGCGTCGGGCCCTCGGCGCAGTTCAGGCACCTGGCCAGAATGCGTGCGGAGGTGGTCTTGCCGCAGCCGCGCGGACCTGAGAAAAGGTAGGCGTGGTTGACGCGGTTCTTGGAGAGGGCCGCCATCAGCGGCTCGGTGACATGCTCCTGGCCGATCACGTCCGCGAAGCTCTCGGGACGGTAGCGGCGGTAAAGGGCTGTACTCACAGATAGAACCTTATCGGTTGGCACTGACGGTTCGCATCCGGGCCCGGGGCGGGGTGCAGCACCGCTGTTTCCGGATAAATTAAAGACCCCCCATGCACCTGCCAGAGCCCGCTTACCCTTGCTACCTTCCGGTCCTGGGGGAGTTCACAGGATGACACCACATGAGGGGCCGGGAACAAGTCTACCCGATTTTTCGGGTGCCTCATCCGGGGTCCACGGGGCCCGGATGAGCCGGTAGAAGGCCCGACGCCGGCACCCGGTGCTGTGGCTGGCCGACGGCACCCGTGTGTCCTGTTAAATGCGTGCTGGCCACCCGGCGGACAACCATTCCATGTTGAGTTACCGCAACGCTGCGGGCCTGAATGGTTTAAGCACGTCGTGGAAGCTTTGGGCCCAATTCCCGAGGGGCTCAGGAGGCCGGCCGGCATACCTGTCCTATATAGGGCCCGCGTATAAGGCACTGCTGCCATGCGAACCTTCACTGGTTAACCGCTGCGCCCAAGCTGGCCGATCCGGCTGCGACATCGTCTCCAAGCCCGAGTCCGGAGCGAACCAGGACGTCACTGCGGTGTCCGCGTTTACCCGCGCGGTGACCCTCCAGGCGGGAGCAGTCCACAGCGGCGGGTTGCCAAACTCTATGTTCCGGTCCTCGTCAGGCATCGGCTGCCTAAGACAGGTGCAGAATCGGTGAGTCCGGCACTGATCGGTGGATGGTCAGTAGCGGGCGGCTCCATGCTGGTCCTGGCTGCACTTCGACGCCGTCAGGGCTAGCCGCACCACCTGGGAATTGCGCCACCGGAACCGGTCCCCACGGGGGCCGGTTCCACCGCGCCCAGGCCGATTTGCACGGCCCCGCAAACCTGTGTAAAGTCTTCTGAGTCGCCGCGGCCGGGACGCTCTGCTGAGAAGCAAGAAGCGCCTGAGCAAGGCGGCCAAACCCCAACTTTCTTTTGATGGTGGATCTGCTGCGCGCCTTGTGTGCCGGCGGAAAAGCCTGGGACTGAATGCTGGGTTCGGAGTGATGGTTTGACCGGTTCGAAACGATTTCCACGGAAATCCGCCGAATTGCTAAAACCGGATCGATGAAATAGAATTATGAAACACCGCAGCGGTGCGAAAAGAAAAAGAATCATCCGGAAACGGAAATGGTTTTTCTGAGTAGGCCGGATGCGACTGTTGTTTGAGAACTCAATAGTGTGCCAAGTTTATTGATACCAATTATTT
>NZ_JAXIOO010000040.1:0-30078 GCF_049311065.1 Arthrobacter sp. 7Tela_A1
GTGTCTGCCACATCGTGCAGACACGCCGTTTCTCTGCCTGGGCAGAGACTTTCCTATTGCCGCACTTCGTTAGACGGCGAGCCGAGATAGCGGTGCAAAGCATCACCGCTGTTCCGCGGACGGAAACCGGCCGCCTTAATCTTGTCCAGCGGAAGCACGCTGTTCAGTGGCCGCGGTGCGGCGTCTTTCCCGGCAAAGTACTCAGCCGTGCTTACGCCGGTGACATCGGTACGGTGTCCGCCGGCAGCTGCATAGACATCCGCAGCGATGTCCGCCCAGGACTGGGCCGGACCTTCGTTGCTGACGTTGTACGTTCCAAACGGTGCCCCGCTGGTCAGCAGGTGCTTGATCGCCGTGGCGATGTCTTCCGTGAAGGACAAGCGGCCTATCTGGTCGTTCACTACGGAAGGCTTGATTCCCCGCTCGGCGAGGGAATGCATGGTGCGGACAAAGTTGCTGCCCTCTCCGATCACCCAGCTGGTCCGCACAATGTAGTGCTTCGGAACGACAGACACGACGGCGTCGCCGGCGGCCTTGGTCTGCCCGTAGACTCCCAGCGGAGAGAGGGGCTCGTCTTCCGGATGGGTTTCGTTCGTGCCGTCGAACACGTAGTCACTGGAGACATGCACCAGCACCAGCCGGTTCGCGGCGGCAACCTTGGCCAGCCGCGCCACAGCCGTGACGTTGATTTCCCAGGCCAGGCGCCGGCCGTCCGGAGTCTCCGCTGCGTCCACCGCCGTATAGGCGGCCGCGTTGACGATGGTGGAATAGTTCTTCCAATTGCGCTCATAGGACGCAGGATCCGCCAGATCGAACTCGGCCCGTCCAGCGAACTCGACGCTTGCATCGCCGTCATAAGCCTCCCGCAGAGCCCGCCCCAGCTGTCCGTCAGCGCCCAGGACGAGGGTCTTTCGGGGTGCCATCGGAACGACGTCGGCCAGGCGGGGATGCGCTTTGTCCTTATCCGAGAGCTCAGCCTGCTCCAGCGGAATGGGCCATTCGATGGCAGCGGTCTCGTCTGCGAGGTTCAGGAACGTGTACTGGCCCTGCGCATCCGCGCTCCAGTGGTCATTGACCAAGTAGGTGTAGGCCGTGTTGTCTTCGAGCGTCTGAAAGGCATTGCCCACTCCGCGCGGAATGAAAATCGCCTGGCTTGGATCCAGTTCAGCTGTATACACAGCACCGAAGCTCGGTCCTTCGCGCAGGTCCACCCACGCACCGAAGATTCGACCGGTGGCAACGGAGATGAATTTATCCCACGGTTCGGCGTGGATGCCCCGGGTGGTGCCGGCCTTCTCGTTGAAGGAGATGTTGTTCTGGACCGGGCCGAAATCGGGCAGTCCCAGCGCCAGCATTTTCTCCCGTTGCCAGTTTTCCTTGAACCAGCCGCGGTTGTCGCCGTGGACAGGCAGGTCATAGAGGACGACGCCGGGAATCGCGGTTTCATGGGCGGTGAGCGCCTTGGAGAATTCCACCATGCCGCTACTGCCCCTGAACCTTGTACTTGGCTTCGGTTTCGGCTTTCTGCGGCCGCCACCAGGCTTCGTTTTCCCGGTACCAGTCGATCGTGTCTTCAATGCCTGCCTCAAAGTTGGAGAACTTCGGTTCCCAGCCCAGTTCCGTACGCAGCCGCGTGGAGTCAATGGCATAGCGCAGATCGTGGCCGGGCCGGTCGATGACCTGGTCATAGGCATCGGCCGGCTGGCCCATGTGCTTCAGGATCAGCTCAACAACTTCTTTGTTGTTCTTCTCACCGTCAGCGCCGATCAGGTAAGTCTGTCCGATTTCGCCCTTCTCGATGATGGTGAGGACAGCGGAGGAATGGTCGTTGGCGTGGATCCAGTCGCGGACGTTCTCACCGGCGCCATAGAGCTTGGGGCGGATGCCGTCGATCACGTTGGTGATCTGCCGCGGGATGAACTTCTCCACGTGCTGGTAAGGACCGTAGTTATTGGAGCAGTTGCTGATGGTCGCCTGCAGTCCGAAGGAACGCACCCAGGCACGCACCAGCAGGTCCGAACCCGCTTTCGTGGAGGAGTACGGGCTGGAGGGATTGTACGGGGTTGACTCAGTGAACCGCTCCGGGTCATCCAGTTCCAGGTCGCCGTAGACCTCGTCCGTGGAGATGTGGTGGAAGCGCTTGCCGTGCTTCCGGGCCGCCTCGATCAGGGTGTACGTGCCGATGATGTTGGTATCCAGGAACGGACGCGGATCGTGGAGGGAGTTGTCGTTGTGCGACTCCGCTGCGTAGTGGACGACGACGTCGGTATCAGCCACCAGACGGTCCACGAGGGCCGCGTCGCAAATGTCACCCTGCACGAAGGTGAACCTGTCCTCCGGCAGTCCCTGGAGAGAAGCACGGTTCCCTGCATAGGTGAGCTTGTCCAGCACCGTGATGGACGCGTCGGTGTGGGCCAGCGCGTAGTGAACAAAGTTCGAACCAATAAAGCCGGCCCCGCCGGTCACAAGGAGTCTGTGCATAGCACCACTCTAGTCTGTGCCCGCGACGGGTTGACCGGCACTGCATCCTCCAGCCTGGGCGCTTGTGCTTGGACTAGACTGGGTGGAATGTGTAAGCCGAGCACCCCTATCCCCGCACCTGGACCCAGGCCCCTGGGATGACTCGACGTTCCGCGAAGAGAACTGGAAACGACAGTGGGCAGTCCGGAGGACTCACCGGTGTTGGGTTGTCTTCACTGATCGCAGCTGCCTCGGGATATCTGGTCATGTTCATCGCGGCGCGTACCCTGGATGAGGCCGAAAACGCCTCATTTCTTGCGTATTGGGCGGCCCTGTTTTTCGTCATCGGGATACTGGCCGGAATCATCAACGAGGGTACGCGGGCAGTCAGCAACAGTGTTCAGCGAGGCACACCGGGGACCGGCCCCAGGATCCTGGACACCGGGCTGGGGATTGGGATAGCTGCGGCCCTAGTCATCGCAGCGTCGTCACCGTTGTGGGCCGGCGAACTTTTCGCCGGCGGCCAGCCGTGGCTGCTGGTCGCAGGCATGAGTCTGGTGGCAGTCGCCTACGCCGGGCATGCGTCTCTGGCGGGCGCTGCCGGCGGGCTGCGCGAGTGGAAGCTTTTTGCGGGGCTGGCAGCCGCTGAGGCACTCGTCAGGCTGGCGGCGGTCACTCTCGTGGCCCTGCTTGCGGCCGGACTTGCGGGCATAGAAATGGCATGCATCGCAGGCGCCTTCGTGTGGCTTCTTTTCGTTGTCTTCGGATCCAACGCCCGCAAGGCTGCCCGTGCCAGGTCAGATGTCCCGGGGCCCGTGCTGATTCGACGCATGGGGCACGCCCTGACTTCGGCGGCAGCGACGGCGACACTCATCACCGGATACCCGGTGCTCTTGAAGTTCACGACTCCGGACGCAGAATATGCACTCGCTGCGCCCCTGATCCTGGCCATCTCCTTAACACGTGCCCCCATTATGCTGCCTTTACAGGCCTTTCAGGCGGTACTGATTAACCGCTTCGTCAACGCTCCGCGGGACCGCGGCCTGGGGATGCTGGTCCGACCGCTTGCCCTGATTCTGGCTGTCGGGGTGGCAGGTGCCGCCTTGGCGGCCCTGGCTGGCCCATGGATCATGCTCATTTTCGGTCCCGGCTATTGGGTTGACCCGTGGACGATGGCCGTTTTGACCTTCGCGGCAGCCCTCATGGCGGCCCTGACGCTCACAGGGACCATTGCCCTGGCCATAGACCGGCACCGGATTTATGCCGTCGGATGGGTCACCGCAACCGTGGTGGCCCTCGGTGCACTGTTGCTGGATGGTCCACTCATCGAGCGGGTCTTTGCGAGCCTTATCGCCGGCCCGCTTGTGGGGATTGCAGTGCACGTTATCGGAATACGCCGCCGCGCGTCTGATGTTGTTGTGCCAACGATCCCGGAACAGAAGGACAGCTGATGTTTTCTAACCCGCCGTTGGTGAGTATCGTAACGCCCTGCTACAACGCCCAGGAGGTCCTGTCCCGAGCCGTGGAAAGCGTCCGCAGGCAGACCCTCGCTTCGTGGGAACTCGTCCTGGTCAATGACCGCTCGACGGACGGGACCGCCGCTGCCGCGCAGGAGCTGGCGTCCCAGGATTCCAGGATCAAGGTCCTGGACCTCCCGGAGAACCTCGGAAGTTCCGGGGCCCGCAATGCCGGGATCGACGCCGCCACCGGAAGCTATCTCGTCTTTCTGGACGCGGATGACGAGATGCTGCCTGAATTCCTCGCCCGGCTGACAAGCCTCATGACGGCTGACACTGATGTTGTGGTCTGCGGCCACTTCCTCGTCAGCCCGGACGGAGAGATCAAGCAGCGGAGCAGCAAGTCCAAGGGTATGCTGCGGACCGGCGATGCAGTCCGCGCGGGGATGACGGGGGCACTCACTCCCTTCCCTTGGGACAAGCTATATCGCAGGGAGCTCTTTGAGGGCCTGCGATACCCCGAAGGTGCCCACCGGTTTGAGGACATGACCATGAACGTGGCCCTTTATGCACGCAGCAGGGCCGTCAAGGTGTGCGATGAACCGCTTTACCGCTACTACGTCTCAACCGGCTCCCTCACCTGGGGACGGATTCCCAGCACGACCGACACGGAAACTGTCAAAGCTCATCTGGAGGGCAACTTGGACTCCGGTTACCGAACCGGTGCCTTCGCTCCGGCCTACGCAGCGATGCAGGTCCTGATGTACCTGCTCGTGGCACAAAGCGCTGTCATCTCCCGGGACCGCGATACCGGAAAGCAGGTCCTGACGGATTGCAGGAAACAACTGACGTACCCAATGGTTGCCCAGGCAGCCCGGATCGCTCCCGTGCTGGCGGGCGGCGCAGCCCTTCTGAAGCTGTGGCCAACCGCCTTCGGGGCTCTGTACCAACGCTATGCCGCCCGCAGCTACGGCCTCGGCTGACCGCTCAGCGGGCCCCTTCATCCGCAAACCTTCTCTAGAATTGGTATAAGTTAAGAGATATGGCCAATCCCCCCTACAAACGTGCGCTGGTTATCATGCCCGCATGGAATGAGGCCGAGACCGTAGGCGCCACCGTCCGCGAAGTCTTGTCCCTCGAGGATAAGTTCGATGTCCTTGTGGTCAACGACGGTTCCACTGATGGGACCGGCGAGGCAGCGGCGGCCGCAGGAGCAACCGTACTCAACCTGCCGTTCAACCTCGGGGTGGGCGGGGCCATGCGTGCCGGCTTCCGGTTCGCTGTTCGTGAAGGTTATGACTCCGCCATCCAAGTTGATGCGGATGGACAGCACGATCCCGCGGACATCAGGCGCGTTCTCAACGGACTCCAGGATGCGGACATCTCCATTGGCGCGCGCTTTGCCGACCGGGGTTCGTATAAAGTATCCGGGCCCAGGAAATGGGCCATGCAGGTGCTCGCCGCGGTGATCTCCCGTCTGAGCCGTACTCGGCTGACTGACGTAACGAGCGGCTTCCGCGCCGCTAACAGCCGTGCCTTGGCCCAATACCTGGATCATTACCCGGCCGAATATCTGGGAGACACAATAGATTCTTTGGTCGTCGCGATTAAGTCCGGATGCAAGGTGACACAGATTCCCGTGGAAATGCGGATCCGCCAGGGCGGCAAACCAAGCCACAACCCGATCAAGGCCGGCATCTACCTCGGTCGGTCTGTTTTCGCACTCCTGTTTGCCCTTACACGCAAGAAATCAAATCCGCCTACCCAAAACGGAGTGTGAGAGTGGCACTCATCACAGCCTTTATCCTGCCGCTAATCATCGTTGTTTACATCCTCGATCTGGTCCGCAGGAAAAAACTCCGTGAAAAATACGCGGCCCTGTGGCTCATCGTCGGCGTAATCACCCTGGTCTTCGCCGTTTTTCCCGGTCTCTTGGGTGCTGCAGCGACTGCACTGGGTGTGCAGGTACCGTCCAACCTTCTCTTCGCAATTACGATCGTTTTCACAATCGGGGTGCTGCTCCACCTTTCGGTAGAGATCTCGGAAGTTGAGGACGAGACGCGTGCGCTGGCTGAGGAAGTGGCCATTCTCCGTGTACAGGTGGAACGCCTCAGGGCAGGCGCGAACAGCGGGCCCTCATCCACCGACTCACAGTAGCCACCCGCCGTCCAGTATTAATTCGTAGAAAGTACATTCCCTTTCCATGCCACTAGACATATTCATCCCGTACTGGGGCGATCCGGACTACATGATGGAGACGGTCCAGAGCGTCCTCGCTCAAACCAGCGACGACTGGCTGCTGACGGTCGTGGACGACGCATATCCCGACACCACCATCCAAGAATATTTTGCCGGGGTAAACGATCCCCGAATTCGTTACGTACGCAAGCCGCAGAATGAAGGAATTACGGCCAACTACCGGACATGCGTGGAGATGGCTACCCAGGAGGTCATGACCATTCTGGGCTGCGACGATGTCCTGCTGCCCAACTACGTCGAGACGGTGATTGAAGGACATCGGAGATTCCCCGGTGCCGCCATCATCCAACCTGGTGTCCAAGTCATCGACGAGGACGGACGCATTACACGAACCATGGTGGACACCGTCAAGCAAAACGTGGTGCAGCCACGGGTACGCGAGTACCGCATTCTTTCCGGGGAAGCTCTTGCGGCCAATCTCCTCCACGGCGATTGGTTGTACTGGCCGTCGCTGGCTTTCCGCGTTGACAAGATCCGCGACGTTGAATTCCGCGAAGGCTTCCCGATTATCCAGGACCTGGCGCTGGTAATGGACATGATCTTCAAGGGGGACCAACTTCTCCTGATCGACACGCTGTGCTTCTCCTACCGGCGTCACACAGCCAGCGCTTCGTCGTCAAAGCTCGTGGACGGTTCGCGTTTTGCGGGCGAACGGGACTACTTCAGCCTGGCAGCAGAACAGGCCAAAGAACTCGGCTGGTTCAAGGCCGAGCGTGCTGCCAACGCCCGGATCACGTCCCGTGCCCACGCGCTGACCCTACTGCCCAAGGCCTTGATCAGTCAGAACACCGCCGCCGCACGGGTCCTCTTTCGGCACGGCTTCGGCCGCTAACAGGTTTAAACGAAAGGCATAATAGTGAATTCGGCACAGAACCACTCAGCAGGGACGGTCCTGGTAACCGGCGGTGCGGGTTTTATCGGGTGTGCAATCTCCGATTCCCTCGTCACTGCTTTCGAACGGGTCGTCGTCGTCGACAGCCTCCATCCACAGATCCATCCTTCGGCGCAGCGGCCGGCGGAACTCGCTGCCGGGGCCGACCTTCGCGTAGGCGATATCACGGATGCGAACTTCATGGACAGCGTACTGTCAGATGTGGCACCCGACGTCGTCATTCATTTGGCTGCGGAAACCGGAACAGGACAGTCCCTCGAGGAGTCCACCCGCCACGCCATGACAAATGTCGTGGGAACCACCACCTTGCTGGACGCGTTGAACCGCAGCGGAAAGCTGCCGCGGCGTATCGTCCTGACAAGCAGCCGGGCGGTCTACGGCGAAGGTGCCTGGCGACACAACGAAACCGGTGAGCTTTTCTACCCGGGGCAGCGCACGAGCGAGACGCTCGAACAGGCGCAGTGGGACTTTCCGGGGGCCACGCCCACCGCGATGGACGCGTCCGAGGTCTTCCCGGCCCCTGTCAGCGTCTACGGCGCAACCAAGCTTGCGCAAGAGAACATCCTTCAGGCATGGGCAAAGTCCTACGGGGTGGAGCCGGCGATCCTGCGTCTGCAGAATGTCTACGGTCCGGGTCAGTCCCTCATCAACCCCTACACGGGGATCATGTCGCTGTTCTGCCGCATGGCTAAGTCAGGCAAGTCCATTCCGCTCTACGAAGACGGTGACGTCCGTCGCGACTTCATCCTGATAGATGACGTGGCCTCCGCCGTTGTCGCCGCGGCGACGGCTTCTGCAGCGCCTCACCGGATCCTCGACATCGGCTCGGGGGAATTCCAGACCATTGGCACGGCCGCTTCCCTCATCGCAGCCCACTACGGGGCCCCGGAGCCGCACGTCACCGGCCAGTACCGCCAAGGGGATGTCCGGCATGCCTGGGCGTCAGTGGACGCCGCTGCCAGCGACCTTTCCTGGAAGGCCCGCTTCAACCTGGTGCAGGGCATCGACCGGCTGGCCCACTGGATCGACGAGCAGCCCAACGTCCAGCCCGCCTAGAACCCCGCGCCCAGCACGCGGGCACCTGCAGGTATGCGCAGCTCCTCAAAAAGGGGCTGCGCATACCTGTGTCTGCCTTGCGTTAGTCAGCGGCCCGCCAGCACCTCGGCAAGCAGCTCCTCGTTCCAGGGGTCCACGACTATCAAGGCGTCCGGGTCCTCAGCCCGGATGGCGTTGACAGCTGCATCAAATCCCCTCACGCCTTCTTCGAGGGCAAACATGCGCCAGGACAATTTCCAGTTGTGTTCGGTGTAGGTCTGAGTGAGGGCGCTGTACCACTGCTGGGCCAGGACAGGGTCCATCTGGGTGGTGCTCGTGGTCAAATACATTGCAGGCTCGCCCGTGTTCCGGGAGACCGCGTTGAGAAGCGCCAGGACGCTCCTGGAAGGACCGGACTCCCGAATGCTGTCTTGGGACAGCTTTTCCAAAACGCCGCTGGCCGTTGCGGCCAGACCGGCGTCGGGCACGTGCACCAGCCCGCCAAACGCCTGGGACGCTGCTAGCATGGCTGCCGCGCTGGCCGCGTACAGGGCAGGGCGCTTTCTGCGTCTTCCCCGCCGGCCGGCCCCAGCCGGTGGCCTTCCGAATCCCGCAGCGTCAACGAAATGCATGACTGCCACGCCGGCGAGAACCAATGCCATCAGCTCCAGGGAGAGCATGAGCTTCATTGAGTAGTAGAAAGTGTGCCTAGGTCGATGAGTTGCATGACAGACATCGCCAGTGTCGCCACTGCCCCGCCGGCGAGCACCACAACGCTCCACCCTGCCCTCAGCTGGGACGCCGACAGTCCCTGGCGGCGATTCCGTGACAGCAGCAAAATGTACGCAACGGCACAGAGAGCGAGCAGCTTCCACAGGACCCCGACGTCAAAATTCGGAAACGATGTCTCAGCCGTGACTATGTCCTGCACTTCGACTGAAGCGAGCTGATAAACAGCCACTGCGGCACCAATCAGTCCCAGCACGATGACTGTCCCTGCGGCAGCGGCCTGCGACTTCGCAGCGGCCCATCGGCTGCGTCTGCCAGGCAGGCAAAGCATGACTACTGCGCCCGGCAGGTAAGCGAGCAGCGGCAGCCAGTTGTTCGCTATCCCAACGGCTGCGGAGGTCGCGGCCAGCAACGGAAGGCCCATGGCGGGGCGGTCCATGGAAACCGCCAGCAGCACGGCAGCTGCAGCGAGGGAGACCGCCAGGAAGAAGTTAGCGTACCCATGCATATACGCAACGGTGCCGGGGCCGAGGGACCAGCCGCACGCGATCACCATGGCGACCGGCCCGCCGATGAGGGCGGAGCGGCGAAACGCCGGCAACGAACATAGTCCGGCGGTGACGAGCAGCGTCGACAGGACAACTGCAACCGCCGTCAAAATGGAGTAGCTGACCAGTTCTGCTTCCATCGGACGCCATGATGGTCCGTGGACAAGGTCAGCAAGCGTGGCCAGGAGTGAATGGAAACCTTGAGGATAATCGGAGAAGGACCACGCGCTCCCGTCGGGTGCAGACGGAAGAAGCGGGATCACCTGGCCTTCTCGACGGATCAAGAAGTACATGTTGAAGTGCGAAGCGTGGTCCCACCGGGAGGACAGGAGAGACAGTGCGTCCTCGGCACGGCGGACAGTCAGCGAATTCCATTGGACAAAGGCTGCGGCCAGGCCAGCGGTAAGAGGGATCAGGTCAATTCCCCGCACCTGCGGCAGCAAGGACCTCCGCACGGACCCTCCGGCCAGTCGGAATACGGCCGCTGCAGCCGCTGCCCCGGCTGCCGCACCCAGGACCAGGGTGCCGCGGTCAGGGAAGAATGCCGGCCACGGCACCCACCACAGCAACGAAACTCCCCCGAGAAGCACGGGAAGAGTGAGCAAAAGCCGTCTCGATAGGGTTTCGGCCACCGGCAGCACCAGAAGGAGGCCCAGAAGTACAAACAGCATCACAAAGCCGTTGAGCAGCCCCGCTGACCTCAGGATGGTGACGGCAGCTAGTCCTGCGGCGCCCGAAACCCCAGCCAGGACCCCTGCATATCGGTTGGCAGTTGGCGGCCTGGAAGAGACTTGTCTTTGACTTCTGCGTTGTGGATCGGTAATCGTCATCGATCGGCTGTCTCGGGGTCGCGCTTCTCAGCTTGACCTGTGCCTTCCTTGGGGTGGACCGTTTTGCGTCGACCACGAACCGCTCGCATTACGGGCCTTTCAACGAGAATCCAACTGGCCGCCGCGAGGGGGAAGGAACATAAGGTTGCGATCAGCGTGAATGGAAGGATGCCAAGTTGATCGACGCCGTACACCGCCAAAAGCTGCTGGACTGGAAATGCGTAGATGTAGAGGCCGTAGGAAACGTCGTTCTTCTTGATGATCGCCGGCGAGGGCAGCCAGAGTGATATCCAGAGGATCCCGTAGCAGATGAACACTGCGGAGGCGGCCCCGCCCCACTCTGGAACCAGCGCCGTAATCAGGACTGCTGCGCCGATTGAAAGGACCGCGGGCAGCCAGTGGATACCGATCCGGTCTTTCCAAACCTGGACCACGGCCCCACCCAGGAAGAAAGGCAGGAGCTGGAAGAGCAGCCGGAAATCAAAATTGTCCTGCAGGTAGGGAAGGACAGACTCAATGTTGGCTTCCACCGCCACGCTCAGGACGAACGCTGCCGTCATGAACCACGGAGACTTCCTGAAAAAGGCGAACACCCCGACGAAAGCAACGAGGATATAACAGAGGAACTCGTAGTAAAGGCTCCACAGCGAACCATTCCAGGCGCCTGGGTAGGGAACATTGAAGGGTGAACCGGCGACGTCGTAGGCGTTCATCTTCAGGCCAAGGTTCGCAAAGACGTAGTTGGCCGGAGTGGTTGCTGTGCCGAAGAAGCCGTCCAGGTTGCCCTTGGCGGCCGCGTAGCCGATTGGAGCGAAAACGAAGGCCACTACGACGAGGCAGACCACGAAAGCAGGCATGATCCGCGCCACACGGTGAACCAAATAGTCTCCAAGGGAGTTTGACCAGCGGCTCGCGGTAATAAGGTAGCCGCTGATAACAAAGAACCCAGCTATAGCCCAGCCGCCGAGGGTTTCACCTGCGAATCCGGGTTCATAATCTGACCCGGTAAGTGGCCAGCTGTGGTGGACCAGGACAGTCAATGCCAGAAGCAACCGAATGAGGTTCAGGCTGTTGTTCCGGTTGTCGAAGGGTTTACCGACCCAGAGCTGGTTGGCGGACAGATCGGTTCTTGGCACAAGCCCTCCAGAACATAGGCAACTATCATTCAATAATGTTCGCTACGCCACCGGGTTCTGACGGGCGGAGAGACCTGCCTGCACGCGGGTCCGGCCAGCCCGCCCGGGACCATAATTTGGCGGGCTAATGAGCTCAGGCGATACTTCTTAGTATGCGTGGCATCATTCTAGCCGGAGGAACCGGTTCCAGACTTCATCCCATAACGCGGGGCATCAGCAAGCAACTGGCCCCCGTCTACGACAAGCCGATGATTTATTACCCCCTCTCCACGCTGATTCTCGCTGGGATCCGGGACATCCTCATCATCACCACCCCGCATGACTCCGAACAGTTCAAGCGGCTGCTTGGGGACGGTTCGCAGTTCGGCATCTCACTTACCTACAAGGAACAGCCGACTCCGGACGGCCTGGCACAGGCCTTCATCCTCGGCGAAGATCACATCGGACAGGACACCGTGGCGCTGGTCCTGGGCGACAACGTGTTTTACGGTCACGGGATGGGTACGCAGCTGAAGCGTTTCAGCGACGTCGACGGAGGAGCCGTGTTCGGTTTCTGGGTTGCTGATCCCACGGCATACGGTGTTGTCGAATTCGATTCGGAGGGCAAGGCGCTCTCGCTGGAGGAAAAGCCGGCTGTACCGAAGAGCAACTATGCCGTACCAGGGCTGTACTTCTATGGCAATGACGTCATCGAGAAGGCCCACGCGCTCAAGCCTTCCCCCCGGGGTGAGCTGGAGATCACCGACATCAACCGCGCATATTTGGAGGAAGGCCGGCTCCAGGTCGAGATCCTGCCTCGGGGAACCGCGTGGCTGGACACCGGGACCTTCGATTCCCTGAACGACGCATCGAACTTCATCCGCACCGTCGAGAGCCGTCAAGGCCTCAAGATCGGTGCACCGGAAGAGATTGCCTGGCGTGCTGGTTTCCTAAGCGACGACGAACTGCGTCAACGCGCTGAACCTCTGGTCAAGAGTGGCTACGGCGAGTATCTGCTGAGTCTCCTTGCGTTCGGGAAATAGCTTCCACCCTGGCCGCTCTGCCTCTCCCGGCGCTGGCCACGTCCAGCACCGACGCCGTCAATTGTAAGGACCACCCATGGACTGGCTCAACGCCGCCCCTGCAGTACTGACCAGCTTGGCCGTGCTGTTCCTGCCAGGATTCGCCGTGACAGCTGCACTGCGCCTGCGGGCTTTTGACGCTGTCGCATTGGCTCCGTTGGTTAGCGCTTCCTTGATCAGCGTGGGGGCGGTAATCGCGTCGTTGACCGGGTTGGCATGGACTCCGGTTGTTCCCGTCGTCGGAGCTTTGCTTGCTGCTGCCGCGGCCGTCGCCGTTCGTCAGATAGTGAACCGAAGGTGGCCCTCGGCCTCACGCTTGCCGCGGGCTTCAACCCCCTCCCAGGAGCTGGCATTCTTCGCAGGGACTGCGGTCGCAGCGGTGATCCTTGTTTGGCAGGTGACCCGGGTGTTCGGCAACCCCGATTCCTTTTCCCAGTCCTTCGACAACATCTTCCACCTGAACGCGGTTCATTACATCCTCGAGACGGGTGACGCGTCCTCCCTCTCCGTCGCGGGAATGACTGCAGGCGATGGTCCTGTTCCGTTCTATCCCGCCGGATGGCACGGCTTCGCATCACTGGTGGCGCAGGTCTCCGGAGCGGAGCTCACGGTTGCAGTAAACGCGGCGAATATCGCAGTGGCTGCAGCCCTCTGGCCCTTCTCAGTAATGTTTGCCATCAGGCAGCTCGCGAAGCTCGCTCCAGCCGCGGTGATTGCCGGCGGCGTATTGATCGCCAGTTTTCCCGCCTTCCCGATCCTCCTCCTCGATTTTGGCGTCCTCTACCCAAACTTTTACTCCTTGGCCATGGTGCCTGCGGGCCTGGGCCTGGCTGCGATCGTTCTGCAGCAAGCGCCGAATACCAGGATCTCGGTTCCTGCCGCAGCGTTCATCGCGTTGCTGGCCTACCCCGGGATCGCACTCGCCCATCCCAACGGCATGCTGACACTTCTGCTCCTGGCTGTGCCGCTGGTGATAGGCGCATACGCTCTTTATGTCCAAGCCGCCCGCAGCGCAGGCAAGGAGCCACTTCGGTCAGTTGTCCTGCCTACACTGGCCCTGCTCATAATCTTGGGGGCGTTCGCCGCGGTCTGGAACTTCGTTCGGCCGCCGGAAGAGGCCGCATTCTGGGGTCCCGTCGAGTCCTCTGCACAGGCGTTTGGGGAAGCACTGTTCAACGCGCCCTTCGGACGTCCTGTGGCCTTCCTGGCCAGCGTCCTTGCGATCATTGGGGTGGCAGCCGCCATCAAGCTTCCCCGGCTTCGATGGCTGCCCGCTTCCTATCTGATCGCAACAGCTTTGTTCGTGATCGCGTCCGGCTTCGAACGCTCGACCCTCCGCAGCTTCATTACCGGCGTGTACTACAACGATCCGAATCGGCTCGCGGCCATTCTTCCGCTCCTTGCAGCACCCCTCTCGATACTCGGGCTGAGCACGGTGTTCGTCTGGCTGGGCAGTCGCGCGGCTTCCGCCCCCGGCGGCCGCGTGCTTGACTCGTTGACGCCGCGGGGGCGTGCCGTAAGCGCAGGCGCGGCAGGTCTGGCAGGTTTACTGGTTCTGCTGCCCTTGACCCAGGGCCGGAACATGGACGACGCAATCTGGCGTGCATCACAAATGTACGTACTGTCCGAAGATTCAGCCCTCGTCTCTTCTGACGAACTGGAACTCATGGAACGGATAGACGAAATCGTGCCGGAGGACGCGACGATTGCGGTCAATCCGTACACCGGCGGAGCTTTGGCCTTTGCCTTCTCGGACCGGGACACCACGCATAGGCATACCCTCGACACGGTAACCGAAGACACGATTACGATCGAGACCGAGCTGCGGGACGCGGACCTCATCCCCGAAATATGTGTCGCCGCGCGAAACGAAAACCTCCAGTACGTGCTGGACTTCGGCCAGAGGGAAGTTCACGGCGGGGATCACCGCTACCCGGGCATCGAAAACCTGGATACGGATCCTGACTTCGAACTCGTGGACCAGGTGGGAGAAGCGAAGCTGTTTAGGTTCAACGGCTGCCAGGAGTAACTTCCAGGCCGGGGCGGCAGTCATACCGTCAGCCCCGGCAGGACTGCTGGTACGGCAGGACGGCTGGACGGCTGGTAAGACTCGTACGGCGGCAAGCCACGGGCACGTCAAAAGCTTTGGGGTTGACCCGCTGCCCCTGTTATCCGGCGCGCATCTTGTCGACGACTTCCTGCACGGGAGCATCCATGACGATCTGTCCGTGCTCCAGCAGGACGCCGCGTTCACAGATACGGGAGACCAGGTCAAGGTCGTGGCTGACCACTACCAGGGTCTTGCCCTCACCGGCCAATTCCTTGATCTTGTCGATGCACTTCTTCTGGAACGGCTCATCCCCCACAGCGAGGATTTCATCGACCAGGAATACCTCAGGATCCGTGTGGACCGCTACGGAGAAGGCGAGCCGCAGGTACATACCGGAGGAATAGAACTTCACCTCGGTGTCGATGAACTGGCCGATCTCCGAGAATTCCACGATCGAGTCGAACTTCTCGTTGATCTCATCCTCGGTCATCCCCAGGATGGCGCCGTTCAGGTACACGTTGTCACGGCCGCTGAGGTCGTGGTGGAAACCCGCACCGACCTCGATGAGACCCGCAACGCGTCCCCTGGTGCCCACGCTGCCGGCATCGGGGCGCATAACGCCTGAGATGTGCTTCAGCAGGGTCGACTTTCCGGAACCGTTCAGGCCCAGCAGCGCGACAGTCTCTCCCTGCTCGACCGTGAGCGTGACATCCTTGAGCGCGTCAAACTTCTCGCTCAGGTCGCCCTTGCGGCCCTTGATCAGCCAGACGAAGGCTTCCTTCATCGAACGTGTGTGGCGCAGGACGAACCGCTTGTTGATGTTGCGTACTTCAATGGCAGTTGCCACGGGTCAGAGCTCCTGAGCGAAACGGCCTTCAAGGCGGCGGAAGACGAGCTGTCCGGTCATGAGGACCAGTCCTGAAATGGCCAGGCCAATAGGCAGCCACATGGACAGAAGGTGCGGAGGGATGGCCTCTGCTCCGTCCGTCGTGGGAAGCCAGAACGCGTAGTGGAACGTTTCGACGCCTACCGTAATCGGGTTCAGCTGGTAGATGGTGAAGAAGGTGTCACCGAGCTGCTTCTGCACCATCGTCCAGGAATACAGCACCGGTGAGGCCCAGGTGGCGATCATCAGCAGCATGTCCACAAGGTTCTCGGCATCGCGGAAATACACGTTCACGGCACCAAAGAGCAGGCCCAGCCCCGTGGCCAGCAGCGCCACGATGACAAAACCGCCCACCGCCGCCGCGAGCTGGAGTGCATTCGGCCGCCACCCGTTGAACAGGCAGGCGACCACCAGGATCAAGATCTGCGGCACAAAGTGGACGCCGGATACCCAGACCGACGCCACCGGGAAGAGCTGGCGCGGGAGGTAGATCTTCTTGATCAGCCCGCCGTTGCCCACGATCGACCGGGACGCGTTACCCAGGGCCTCAGTGAAGAAGTTGATCAGCACGATTCCGGAGAACAGATAGATCGCGTAGTTCGACAGACCTTCGGGGTTGCCGGGGCTCCTCTCCAGGCCCAGAAAGACGCCGAGGGCTACGTAGAAGACAATGAACTGCACGCCCGGCTTCACGTAGGACCAGAGCAGACCCAGCACCGAACCCCGGTACCGGACCTTCAGTTCCTTGGCGACCAGCAGTTTCAGCAGGAAGCGGGAGCGGAACAGATCAGCGAATCCGCTGCCACGTCCCGGCGTCTGAAGAGCTTCGGCGGACAAACCTACCGTCCCTCGTCTTCCGAGTGCTTCTCGAAGGTCGCCTTCCAGGCTTCGAAGGAGGTAATCTGCGGCAGCGCGCTGCGGTAGCGGTCGCTCAGGGATTGCCAGTTCTTCAGGATCTCCGCGTTCAGGCGCAGGCTTTCAGCCAGCAGTGCGCGCATCTGCTGCGGGTCGCGCCGGTACCAGGAGGCACCGGTTCCTTCCGCGTTGGAAACCACGGCGCTGTCGTACTGGGACATGCGCCACCATTTGTTGTCCTGGTGGGCAATGTAGGCCTGCGGGTGCTCCATGCTGGTCTCGGGGACCTTCTTGGTCAGCTGCTTCACCACCGTCTTCGCAGCCCAGGGAATCAGCGTCACGTAGGACGGCGCGCTGAAGCCCTGTCCGCGGCGCGGCGGCTTGTGCATCACCGGCGCGGGGAACGCCTCCGGCTCAGACTGGATCTGGGCGTCGGGAAACTCTGAGACCATGGCGCGGATCTCGGGCAGCTTGGTCGGGAGCAGGTCGTGCAGCTGCTCGGGTCCTTTCAGGAGGTCGCGCAGGGCCATGGCCCGGCCGACTGCCGTGAAGTACTGCATGGAGATCAGGTGCTTGAGGTCCATGTAGCCGGTTTCCCGGACCACCCGGCCGCCGTGTTCATACGGACTGTGCAGAAGCGCAGCGATCATGCGGTTGCGGGTGTGGAAGTAGGCCTGCCAGCCGACAAGGTCGTCCTTGTCGATCCAGGAAACATGCCATACCGCGGAGCCCGGCATCGAAACCGTCGGGTACCCTGCATTCTTCGCCCGCAGTCCGTATTCGGCGTCGTCCCACTTGATGAAGACAGGAAGTGACAGTCCGATGTCGCGGATCACCTGGGTAGGGATCAGGCACATCCACCAGCCGTTGTAGTCAACGTCCACACGGCGGTGCAGCCACGAGGTCTGCCGCAGGTTGGAGCGGACGAAATCGTGCCCCAGGGTCTGCTCGGAATGCGGCTGATCCGGCTGGAAGCGGTAAGGATTCACCGTCTCGCCGAAGGTGTGCAGCACTGTGCGGTTGTAAAGGTCGAACATGTGCCCGCCCACGATGGTGGGCGTCTTGCAGCGGTCGGCAAAGGTCACCAGGCGGGAGATGCTCTCAGGCTCCATAACGACGTCGTCGTCCAGGAGGAGCACGTAGTCGCTGCCGCTCTCCACGGCCTCGAACATGCCGCGGGCGAAGCCGCCGGAACCGCCGAGGTTCGCCTGGTTGATGATGCGGAGCTTGCCATCCATCAGGGCCTCGACTTCAGCGAAGCCTTCAGCCTCGGCTACCTTCTGGGTGCCTTGGTCTACGATCAGCACCTCTTTGAGGCACTTAAGGGCCTCGGGGTGCTCACCCAGAATGCGCAGGTTGTTCAGGCAGAAGTCAGTCTTGTTCAGCGTCGTGATCTCAAGGGTCACCGTGCCCTGGCTCACCGGAGCACCCGGGGCCTGCCATTCGGCTTCCTCAAGAATCAGCGGCTCGGAGCCGGCCACCAGGTCGAACCAGTACCAGCCGCCGTCGCCAAAGGGCTTCAGGCTCAGCTCGAAGGTGCTGGTAGCGGGAGCGCTGACCCGCTGCGTTTCCACGTGCTGGAGCGCGCCCCGGGCGTTGGACTTGTAGACGCTGACCGCGCCGGTTCCGGTGGTCCGGACGCTCAAGCGCACGGTGTCCAGATTGGTCCAGCGGCGCCAATAACTCGCCGGGAAGGCATTGAAGTACGTGCCGAACGACACCCTTTCACCTGCGCGGACCGAGGTGGAGTGACGCGAAAGGAAGTCCTCGGCGTGGGCTTCCTTGCCCGGGGCAGACATCGTCGGCCCGGCCTTGCTGGCCTTCGCGTCCCCGTTCATCGTGGAAAGCTGCACGCCGGTCGCGCTGCCGGTATCGAGGTAAAGCGGAACCGTGTCCAGCTGGTCCAGGGAAGGCAGGACTACGCGCTGGAGCGTAGACCACTGCTCCTGAACGGCTTTTCCGTCGTCTTCAACGATGGCGTTGCTCACGCGTCGACTCCTCCGCTTTCCAGCTTGGCTCCCCCGGTGAAGTGGGGCTTGATCTTATTGTCGTACATGGAAAGAGCCGAGCCGATGGCCATGTGCATGTCCAGGTACTTGTAAGTACCAAGGCGGCCGCCGAACAGTACATCCTTTTCGCCCTTCGCGAGGTCGCGGTAGGCGAGGAGCTTGGTGCGGTCCTCTGCGGTGTTGACCGGGTAGTAGGGCTCGTCGCCCTTTTCCGCGAAACGGGAGAACTCACGCATGATGACTGTGGCGTCCTTGGTGTAGTCCCGCTCGGGGTGGAAGTGGCGGAACTCATGGATGCGGGTGTAGGGAACGTCCTCGTCCGGGTAGTTCATGACCGAGGTGCCCTGGAAGTCCTCGATCGGCAGGACCTCTTCCTCGAGGTCGATCGTGCGCCAGGACAGGTCGCCTTCGGCGTAGTCGAAGTACCGGTCAACGGGTCCGGTGTAGACCACCGGAACCTGGCCCAGGGTGGTGGCGCGGGAGAACTCGTGTCCGTCGTCGAAGAAGTCGGTCTTGAGATGCACCTGGATGTTCGGGTGGTCGGCCATCCGCTCGATCCATGCGGTGTAGCCGTCTACGGGCAGGCCCTCGTACTTGTCATTGAAGTACCGGTTGTCGTAGGTGTAGCGGACCGGGAGACGGGAAATGATCTCCGCCGGGAGGTTCCTGGGGTCTGTCTGCCACTGCTTGCCGGTGTAGTGCTTGACGAACGCTTCGTAGAGCGGCCGGCCGATCAGCTGGATGCCCTTGTCGTTCAGGTTCTGTGGATCAGTTCCGGCCAGTTCGCCGGCCTGCTCCTGAATGAGGGCCCTCGCTTCGGCCGGGCCCATGGAGGAACGGAAGAACTGGTTGATTGTGCCCAGGTTGATCGGCATGGGGTACACCTCGCCCTTATGGCTGGTGTACACCTTGTGCACGTAGTTGGTGAACTGGGTGAACTCATTCACGTAGCTCCAAACGCGCTCGTTGGAGGTGTGGAAGAGGTGCGCACCATAGCGGTGTACCTCAATTCCGGTCTGGGCTTCGTTCTCGCTGTACGCGTTCCCACCAATATGGTGCCGGCGGTCCAGGACAGCGACTTTCAGTCCCAGTTCCTTGGCAGCACGTTCAGCAACGGTGAGGCCGAAGAAGCCTGACCCTACGACGACGAGGTCAACGTTCACTTGTCACTCCTGTTAGTTTCCGGGCTGCCCTGCGGCACTCACCCAACGGTCAAGGTTATCGGACAAAACCCGCGAAGGCATTTCGCTCCTAGTGTGCGAGCCGGACCAGTGATCTGCTGTCCGCCAGATTTAGTGCATCGAGAAGTCTTGGCAGCAGTGCCGGTGCCATGCTTCTGGCATAGGTTGCCGAGATATGGTTTTCGTCGAGGTAGACCCGAACGTTTCCGATGACAGCCGGGCAGGTGCCTTCCGGGCAGACGAGATCATCGACGTCCAGGAGCCTCATGGCTGGAAGCATTGCACCCATTTCCAGCAACGGTGACTCCGCTGCCCGAACAGATTCGTAATCGGGATTGCATGTTGCCGAGTCCACACCGTAGTCCTCCGGACACGTCGCCATATTGACAGTGTGTCTCGGATTGTCCCGTATCCCGATGAACCGGATTCCCTGGTCCATTACTGCGTTAGCGGTGGCCAGGAATCCGCCGGGGAGCAGTTCGTGCGGATACTCCCCAATTGAGTAGGTCGCCGTTGTGATCACCGCATCAGGATGCAGGTCGAGTATGTATTCGAGCGCCTGGCTGTTGCGGTCGTTGCACTCTTGCGAAATTCCCTCCGAGTAGTCAACGAACTGGCACCCGCCCCGCGCCAATCCGATAACCGTCCAGTTCTTCGCCTCGGCGATGGGGCCGATGGCGGCCAACCATTGCTGCACGTGGCTGTTGCCTACAGCTACCAGCACTTTGTCGGGATGAGGCGCCGAAACGTACTCTGTACACCCGTACCCTTGCAATGCCGGGGCATCTGTCGCGAACCGGCCGGTGCATGGGGCGCTTAGGTCTGCGTAATCCGAACCCGCTCGCTCTAGGAGCGGCAGCAGTTCAGCTTCTTCGTCCGCCTCGTAGACGTAATCAGCGTCAAGTACCGCAGCGCCGGGATTGTTGACCGCAGCCGTAGACTGAACCCGCTCGTTTTCCAGTCGCAGTGCCGTTTGCCAGCCGGCCACAGGCGCTGCTGCAAGGGCAACGCACACGCCGATGACGATCGCCGCCCGCCCCTTCTTCTCCGTCCACGCCATGGAGCGCAGTGGACGCTCAATAAAGCGGGTCGTGAGGTAGGCCAGCACAAGGGAAAGGGCGATGATGGCGGTTCCTTCCAGCGGACCCGCTTCTTCACGTCCCCGCCAGATCAGATAGATGATCAGGACAGGCCAGTGCCACAGGTAGAGAGCGTATGACATGTCGCCCAGCCGGATCAGCGGTTTCCACGTCAGGAAGCGGTCAGCGCCCACCGGACTGCCCGTCTCGCCGGCGGCGATGACCAAGGCCGCCGCAACCAGGGGCCACAACGCGACATACCCGGGGAACTGGCCCTGAACGTCCAGGATGAACCCGCCGGAGAGCATGGCAGCAAGGCCGATCCATCCGGCCAGGACCCGCAGCGGCTGGGGGAATTTCAGGTACGGAAGGGAAAGCGCCAGCAGCGTCCCGAAGGCAAACTCCCAAAGACGCGTCCGGGTGTCGAAGTAGGCATGCACCTGGTTGGTGTAGGTCTCGTAGATCGAGAAAGTAAGCGATGCGGTGAAAACGGCGCCGAAGACCAGCAGGACAACAACTCGGAACCGCAGCTTGGTCGCCCGGGCGATGATCGCTGCGAGTCCAAAGAGCAAGGGCCAAAGGATGAAAACCTGCCCCTGGACCGACAGCGACCAGAAATGCTGCAGCGGGCTGGCGACGCTTTGGTCCGTGGCGTAGTAATCAACGGAATTCGCGGCCAGCGCCCAGTTTTGGACGTAAAAGAGGGAAGACCAGGATTGGGACAGAATCTCCGTCCAGCGAGAGCGTGGGACGAACAGTGCTGTCGCGGTGAGCACACCGAGCAGTACGACGACGACGGCGGGCAGCAGCCGCTTGAAGAGATGGAGCCAGTACCTGCCCAGTTTCAGGGGCCTGCCAGCCTCCACCTTGCGGACGAATGACAGGGTGAGCAGTAATGCGGATATCAGCAGGAAGATATCGACGCCGCCCGAGACCCTGCCGAACCAGATGTGGTACGTCACCACCATCAGGACGGCAACCGCCCGAAGTCCTTGGACCTCCGGACGGTATGAACGGTCGGGGAGAGCCTTTCGCCTCCCGTCGCGCTCCGGCGCAGCGACTACTTCCTGGGTCACACGTACCTCTCACTACGAACGTTCCATGCCCCCGCCCGGCAGTCTACCGCCACACGCGCCACTGACCAGAAAACATGCGGGGCGTCATCCAACGAATCCAGCGGTAAACCCTAGAAGGCCTGCGCATCTCCGCTGGTCCGGGAAGTCCAGGCAATGACAGGCTTGGTGAACAGCAGCAGGATCACCGCAGCGGCAGGAAGCAGCAGGAGCAGGCCCACCGGCACTATGCCGCCCTGCAGCGTGGGCACGGCAAGGACGATCATGAACAACTGCCAGACCAGCGCGGCGGCACGTGTCCAGCGCATGCCGCGGAAGAAGAAGTGTCCCACTACCAGGAGCCACACCGCGAGAACGATGACCAGGATGAGGGTGAAGACGGCACCGCCCAAAGATGTGGCTGTAGCGGTCAGCAGGTTGTAGATGTACCAGGCAGCGACGCCCAGGAGGCCCAGGGCTTCAAGGACAAGGATGGCTGAGATCAGGAGCGCCGCAGGCGGACGTCCTGCCGGTTCTGCGGATTCTTGGGGTCTTGACACACTGGCACACTACCGGACATGCTCTAGGAGCAGTGCCGGTTAGGCAGCCTAGCGGGCCGAGGCCACGGGCCTTTGTGACGCATCACTCATCATTTCCGGCAGATTAACAGCTTGTTAACCCTTGTTTGCGTTTCCGTGCCGTGACACCCTAGTAGAGGGGATCGGGGCCGAAAACGGCCCCTTTAGTTTGTGGTTGCTCGTGAATGTTTTCACAAACAAGCGGAGTCAACTTTTTAGAGGAGATAGTGATTAGCATGGATTGGCGGAGCCGCGCAGCATGTCTGGACAAGGATCCGGAGCTGTTCTTCCCTGTGGGAAACACCGGCCCGGCTCTTCTTCAGATTGAAGAAGCCAAGAGCGTATGCCGCCGGTGCCCGGTACTCGATACCTGCCTGCAGTGGGCCATCGAAACCGGACAGGACGCCGGCGTCTGGGGCGGCATGAGCGAAGATGAACGCCGTGCTCTGAAGCGCCGTGCCGCGAGGGCGCGCCGGGCTTCCTAGGAAGAGAGGGACTCACGGGAGTCCTTTTCCACCAAGACTTAGCCAGGCACCCCGCCTGGACACGATGGGCCGCGGCCGCGGCAGCGGCCCATCGTTGTGTGTGCGGTCCGGTCTTGCGGCTGGGGCGGATCGGGGACCGACTCCTAGCGCTTGCGCGCGCTCTCCAGTCCCATCTCGACCCGTACCTCAGTCCCTCCGCCCGGGCGGAGGGTCCATTCGATCGTTCCGGCCAGTTCGCTTTGGACCAGGGTGCGGACAATCTGGAGTCCCAGCCCCTCTCGCCGCGGCTCAGGGGGAAGCCCTACGCCGTCGTCGGACACCGTCACGGTCAGCGTTTCTTCGTTTTCGGCGTTTCGGTGCCGCTCCGCGTTGAGCCACACAGTTCCGCCGTCCGGACCGGAAAGCCCGTGTTCGACGGCGTTGGTCACCAGTTCATTGATCACCAGGGCCAGCGGCGTCGCGAAATCGCTGGGCAGTTCACCGAAGGTCCCCTGCCGTTCGGTCCGCACAGGCTGCAGCGGCGAGGCCACCTCGGCTGAAAGCCGGAACTGCCGGTCAATGAGTTCGTCGAAGTCCACGTTTTGGGTGAGCCCCTGGGAGAGCGTCTCGTGGACCAGCGCGATGGTCGAAACCCGCCGCATAGCCTGCGCCAGCCCCAGCTTTCCCTCTTCGCTTTCCATCCGGCGTGACTGCATGCGCAGCAGCGCAGCCACGGTCTGCAGGTTGTTCTTGACCCGGTGGTGGATCTCGCGGATCGTCGCGTCCTTGGAGACGAGCTCCATCTCGCGGCGGCGCAGCTCCGATACGTCGCGGCACAGCACGAGCGCTCCGAACCGTTCCTTTTCGTCCCGCAGCGGAATGGCACGCAGCGACAGGCTTACGCCGCGCGACTCGATTTCCGTGCGCCACGGCATCCGGCCGGTCACCACCAGTGGCAGTGTCTCGTCCACCATCCTGCGGTCCTTGAGCAGCGCCGTGGTAATTTCTGCGAGCGGGCGCCCTTCGAGCGTCTCCATATCCCCCAACCGGCGGAACGCCGAGACGCCGTTGGGGCTGGCGTACTGCACCACTCCCTGGGCGTCGAGCCTGATGAGGCCGTCTCCGACACGCGGAGCTCCGCGGCGGGACCCGGTGGGAGTGGCAAAATCAGGCCACAATCCCAGGGTCCCCATCCGCAGCAGGTCGTAGGCGCACTGGCGGTACGTGAGCTCGAGCCGGGACGGCATGCGGGAGCTGGAGAGGTCCATATGCGACGTGACCACTGCAAGTGTCCGGCCGTTGCGCACGAAAGGAATCGCTTCCACCCGCATCGCCGTGTCGGCTGTCCAGTTGGTCTCGCTCGACCGTTCTATGGTTTGGGACTCCCAGGCCTTATCGACCAGCGGCTGCAGGTCCCCGCGCATCCGCTCCCCCACGAAGTCACTGTGGAAAACAGTGTGCGACGTCGAGGGGCGGGCATGGGCGAGCGCCACGTAACCGCCGTCCGGCAGCGGGAACCAGAGCGCGAGGTCGGCAAACGCGAGGTCTGCGACCAGCTGCCAGTCCCCCACCAGCAGGTGGAGCCACTCGGCGTCCCCCGGCCCGAAGTCCGCATGGTCCTTGATCGGATCGGTAAAGATTGCCATGTCTAATAGGCCCCGTTAGCGCCTGACAATCGAGCGCAGCAGGCGCAGCGCGACAGACAGCGAGGCCATGTCGTCCTGCTCAAGCTGGTTGACCTCGGCGAACATCTTGGTGGCGCGCTCCAGGTTGTCTGCATTTTCCTGCTCCCACGCCTCGACCCGGGCCACCGGGTCAGCACCATCCATGGACGGCGTGGCCTGCAGCGCTGCGACTGTCATGTCCGCAACCGTGGAGTACAGGTCGTCACGCAGGGCGGCACGGGCCAGTGCCTGCCACCGGTCCCCGCGGGGGAGCTTGGTGATCCGCTCCAGCAGGTCGTCGATCCCATAACGGTCGTAGACGGCGTAGTAGACCGCGGCGATGTTCTCGGCGGGTTCGTCGACCTGCCGGGTCGCCAGTGCGACGTCGAGCAGTCCGTAGCTTTCGAACTGCTCTGCCCAGTAGGTGCCAAGGTCCTTGGGCACGTCCCAGCCGGCTGCTTCCTCCAGTGCTGATTCAACGCGGTCGCGGTCGGCTCCGCGCATAAAGCGCATCAGGTCCTTCCGCAGCGGCTCCACGATAGGTTTGAAGGCCTGAATGTCCTCGTCAATGGAGGTTCCGCGTCCCACGTGGTTCACAAACCAGCGGACCGCACGGTCCAGCAGACGGCGCATGTCCAGGTGGATCCGGCTCCAGGTCTCTGTTGGGAAACTGGCCGGAAGCTCACCCAGCGCCGCAACGACGTCGTCGATTGCGTAGATCTCCCTCAGCGCACTGAACGCACGGGCAACCGTGGCCTCGTTAGCTGAAGTCTCTTCCATGACCCGGAAGGCGAACGTGATGCCGCCAATGTTGATCATGTCGTTGGCAACCATGGTGGAGATGATCTCGCGGCGCAGCGGATGCGTGTCCAGCTGGTCATCAAAGCGTTCCACCAGCTGCCTGGGGAAGTACCGGCGCAGCGTGCCGCGGAAGTAGGGGTCATCCGCCAGATCAGATGCCGTCAAGGCCCGGGTGAGTTCGATCTTGGCGTACGCAGCCAGTACGGACAGCTCCGGAGCGGTCAGGCCGTGGCCTTCGGCCACACGGGAACGAAGCTCCTCGTTCGTGGGCAGCGCCTCGAGGGCACGGTCCAGGCCGGCGTGCTCCTCCAGCCAGTCCATCAGGCGCTCGAAGCTGGGGCTCCACTCGATCACGCGCTGGCGGTCGTTCAGCAGCAGCATGTTCTGGTCGATGTTGTCCTGGAGCACCAGTTTTCCGACCTCATCGGTCATGGAGTGCAGGAACTCCGAGCGCTCGGAGGCATCCAGCCGTCCGGCTGCAACCATCCGGTCCACGAAGATCTTGATGTTCACCTCGTGGTCGGAGCAGTCCACTCCGGCCGAGTTGTCGATCGCGTCCGTGTTGAGGATGACGCCGGTCAGCGCCGCTTCGATGCGTCCGCGCTGGGTCATGCCCAGGTTGCCGCCTTCACCGATGACCTTGGCCCGCACGTCCTTGCCGTCGATGCGGATCGCGTCGTTGGCCTTGTCCCCCACCTCGGAGTTGGATTCGGCCGACGACTTGATGTACGTGCCAATGCCCCCGTTGTACAGCAGGTCGACAGGTGCCTTGAGGATGGCTCGCAGCAGCTCCGGCGGGCTCAGGCGGGTGACGCCGGCGTCCAGTCCGAGCGCGTGGCGGACCTCTGCGCTGATCGGAATGCTCTTGGACTGGCGCGGGTAGATCCCGCCGCCGGAACTGATGAGCGATTCGTCGTAGTCTGCCCACGAGGACCGCGGGAGCTCGAAGAGCCGGCGCCGTTCCGCATGGGAGCTGGCTGCATCCGGGTTGGGGTCCAGGAAGACGTGGCGGTGGTCGAACGCGGCGACCAGGCGGATGTGCTCTGAGAGCAGCATGCCGTTGCCGAAAACGTCCCCGCTCATATCCCCCACGCCCACGGCCGTGAAGTCTTCGGTCTGGGTATCCACGCCAAGCTCGGTGAAGTGCCGCTTCACCGATTCCCAGGCGCCGCGCGCCGTGATTCCCATGGCTTTGTGGTCATAGCCGACTGAGCCGCCGGACGCGAACGCGTCCCCCAGCCAGAAGCCGTATTCGGCCGAGAGTTCATTCGCGATGTCAGAGAAGGACGCCGTGCCTTTGTCGGCCGCAACCACGAGGTAGCTGTCCTCGCCGTCGTGGCGTACTACTCGCTCAGGCGGGACAACCTCTTCACCTTCCTGGGTCACCACCAGGTTGTCCGTGATGTCCAGGAGCCCGCGGATGAAGGTGCGGTAGCTCTCCTTGCCCTCCTCCATCCAGGCTGCCCGGTCCTGCCCGGGATCCGGCAGTTGTTTCGCGTAGAACCCGCCCTTCGCTCCGGTGGGCACGATGACGGCGTTCTTGACTGTCTGTGCCTTGACCAGACCCAGGATTTCGGTACGGAAGTCCTCCCGCCGGTCGGACCAGCGCAAGCCGCCGCGGGCAACCTCACCGAAACGCAGGTGCACGCCCTCGACGCGCGGGGAATACACCCAGATCTCATATTTGGGCCGCGGGAACGGCGCGCCTTCGATCGCCGCAGTGTTGAGCTTGAAGCTCACATGCGGTTTGTCCTGGTAGAAGTTCGTCCGCAGGGTAGCTTCGATCAGGTTGGCAAACGTCCGCAGGACCCGGTCCGCGTCCAGCGTTGGCACCTGCTCAAGCCCGGACTCAAGCTCCGCCTTGGCCGCTTCGACGTCGGCTTCCCGGGCGGCGTCGTCCGCACCGGGGTCAAAGCGGGCCCGGAAAAGCCGTCCCAGCGCAGCGGTGACCCGAGGGTTGGCCATCAGGGTGTCGGCAATGAATCCGTAGGAGTTCGTGTTGCCCATCTGCCGCATGTACTTGGCATAACTGCGGAAGATTACGACCTCACGCCAGCCCAGTCCCTGCCCCAAAACCAGCCGGTCAAACGCGTCGGATTCGCTCGCACCGGAAATGCCAGCCCGGAACGCTTCCGCGAGGAGGGGGCCGGTCTTCAGCGGATCCACGCCGGCCCGGTAACGAAGGCCAAAATCGTAGAGGTAAAGTTCGACGCCGTCCTGCCGCCGGATCTCGAATGGCCGTTCGTCCTGGACTTCCAGTCCCAGGTTGTGCAGGAACGGGAGGATCTGGGTGAGCGAACGCGGCTGAAGAAGGTACAGCTTCAGCCGGGCGTCTGTTCCCTCGCCCATCTCTTCCGGGATGTAGACGAACAGCTCGGGCGCGTTGTCCGGCTGCTGCAGGCGGTCCTCGAAACGGGCGATGTCTTCGAGGGCGTCCTCGACTTCGTAACCCACCCGGTAATCCATGGGAAAGGCGTCAGCCCACAGGTCGGAGAGGGTTTCGGCCTGTTCCCGGTCGAACTTGCTGCGGAGCGCTTCGTTGATTCCTTCGGACCAGGAACGAGTTGCGCTGACCAGGCGGCGCTCCAGGGCGGCGGCGTCGATATCTGCGATCTCGGCTCCCTTCGGCAGCCGGATCCGGAAGAACAGCCGGGCCAGCGCCGACTCAGTGAGCCGTGCTTCGTAGTCGATCGATTCACCGTTGAAGGTGGAACGCAGCTCGTCCTGGATCCGCAGCCGGACCGACGTCGTGTAGCGGTCGCGGGGCAGGAACACCATGGCGGACATAAACCGCCCATAGACATCCGGCCGGAGGAAAAGCCTGGTCCTCCTGCGTTCCTGAAGCCGGAGGATGCCGTGTGCCGTCTCCAGCAGCCCGTCGACGTCGATCTGGAAGAGCTCGTCGCGCGGGAAGGTTTCCATGATGGCCAGCATGTCCTTGCCGGAATGCGAATCCGCCGGGAAGCCGGAGCGCTGCATGACCTCCTTGACCTTTTCCCGCAGGATCGGAATGTTGCGCACCGATCCCGTGTACGCGCCGGTGGCAAAAAGTCCGATGAACCTGCGTTCGCCGTTGACGTTGCCGTCAGCATCGAAGCGCTTCACCCCGATGTAGTCGAAGTAGGCTGCGCGGTGGACCGTGGACCGGGAGTTCGCCTTGGTGATCACCAAGGCGCGCTTCTCGCGTGCCTTGGCTCGTCCGGCGGTGGTCAGGTGCTGGACTTTACGGGCTTCGGACTGGCGGCGCAGCAGTCCCAGGCCACTGCCGGACGTCGCCCGAAGTACGTCCTCTCCGTTCTCGTTGAGGAGGTCATACTCGCGGTATCCCAGGAACGTGAAGTTGCCGTTGTCCAGCCAGGTCAGGAGTTCACGGGCTTGATTCAGGTCCGGGACACCGTGGGCCACGGAGCCAAGTTCGCCGGCGATCTCGTGGACCTTTGCCCTCATGGCCGGCCAGTCCTGGACTGACAGCCGGACGTCGGAAAGCACCCGTTCGAGTCCCCGGACCATCTCTTCGCGGCGGCCCGGATCAGTGAGGCGGGGCACCTCCACGGCGATCCACGATTCAATCCTCGTGGTCTCGTCAGCGGCGCCGAGCAGGCCGGATATGTTCGGCAGGGCAGCAGTATCACCGCTTGATACCCCGACCGCGCTCGGTACCCGCCGCAGACGCTGCAGCGTGTCGCTCTCCCGGTTCCTGGTCGCTAGGAAGGTGGGGTGGACCATGAGCCGGATGCCGCTGTTCTGCCGGACGATCTCGGCGGTGACTGAGTCCACGAGGAACGGCATGTCATCGGTAACGATCAGGATGACGCTTGAATCCGCCTGATCGAAAATGTCCACTGCAGCGGTCCCATCGGCCCGGGTCCAGGCCAGCCGGCGGTGCTCCTCGGCGCGCTCCTGCAGGACTTCCCGCGGATAGAGCTCGGCATCTTCAGCCGCCAGATGCTCGTAGTAATTCCCGATGAAATCCTCAAGGGAAGTATCCGAACTGGACAGATCCGTAGTGTTGGATCCAGACGACATGTAATACGCCTCCGAAATTCGCCGCTCGTGGGGAACGCTCCGTTGCGCCCCATTTTGTTACGAGCCTATCCCGTAGCGAAGGAAAAGGTCACTTTGCTCCGGCCCTGCGGTGTCGTCGCCCTCTGCGGCGCGTACCGGCGGGAACATTTGCCAGTGCCGCGATGGCAGTCCGAAGCGGCGAGGACGGCGCTGTTTCCAGCAGGACTGTTCCGGCCAGCAGCGCTGCGTCCGCAGCTTCCCAGTCGGCAGGAAGGAAAGCGTCGATCGTCCCGGGCCCAAACCGTTCCCAGGCCTCAGTCAACTGGCGTTCGGGCGCACGGCCCGCTGCGGAACGCCTGACCTTGTTGAGCACGACCAGCGGAGACACCGCCGGCACGGCTGCCAGAAGCTCGGTCAGGGCACGGACCAGCCGGGGGACGCCTATGGGATCGGCCGCTCCGACGGCATAGACAGTGTCAGCAGATTCGAGCGCGATCAGTGTTGCCGCGTTGCGGCGGGGTGCCATCGTGTCGAAGCTGAGCTCCTCATCGGATTCGACGCTGAAACCGCAGTCGACCACCGTGATGTCGGCGATGCTCCGGGACTGCTCCAGGACCCGTTGGAGTGCTGTCCCGCGGATTTCAATCCATCGGTCGGACCTGGTGATTCCGGTCAGCACGCTCATCCGCCGCCCAGTCACCTCCAGGCTGATGGTGCTGCCAGCCAGCGAGCCTTCGTCCAGCAATCCCTGGTCGGCCAGGCGGCAGGCCTGGGCTATGCCGGCTGATTCTTCCGTGAGGCCCAGCGCTGCGGCGATGCTTGGGGCATAGGTGTCTGCATCGATGAGGAGCACCGTGCTCCCCGCCGCAGCTGCCTCGGCAGCCAGATTGAGTGCCAGGGTAGTCCTGCCTGGTGCTCCGGCCGGACCCCAGACCGCGACCACGCTCCCCCTCCGGTCCCGGAGTGCCTCCCCGCCCCCGCCAGCCGGGCTTTCCCCCAAGGTCCACAGCCGGAAAGGCAGTCCGGGGTCGGCCCGCGCCGCACCGC
>NZ_JAXIOO010000041.1:0-29996 GCF_049311065.1 Arthrobacter sp. 7Tela_A1
CCCCCCGCGCGCCCCCCCGTCGCGGCCGGCCGGGACATTGTGCTGGAAGGACCGCCGGGCACCAGCAAAACCACCATGCTGCGGGCCATCACGGAGGAATGGGGAATCCCGCTGCTCTTCGTTGAAGGCAACGCCGACCTCACGCCGGCCAAGCTGGTGGGCCACCACAACCCCGCCCGGGTACTGCGCGAGGACTACAGTGCGGACAACTTCGTGGCCGGGGCGCTGGTGGAAGCCATGCAGACCGGCGGGTTCCTCTACATCGAGGAATTCAACCGTGCCCCCGAAGACACCTTGAACACCCTCCTCACCGCCATGGCTGACCGATCCATCGCCGTGCCCCGGGTAGGCAGCTTCACTGCGCTGCCCACGTTCCGGGTCATCGCCTCCATGAACCCCTACGACAATGTGGGAACCACCCGGCTTTCCACGTCCGTGCACGACCGGCTGAACCGGCTTGCCATTGGGTACCAGGACGACGACGCCGAGCGCGGGATCGTCACGCTTCGCACCGAGGCCTCAGGCCACTTGGGGGAGGCTTTGACGGCCGACGCCGTGGCCGTCACCCGTGCGACCAGGGAACATCCGGACATCCGGCAGGGTTCCAGCGTGCGCGGCGCGATCGACTGTGTCCTGGTTGCCCTGCAGCTGGCAGGCCTGCGCGGCATCACGGGACCCGGAGACCAGGACTACGCCGGGATGGTTTACGACGCGATGGTCGTCGCCCTCTCCGGCCGGATCCACCTCGACGAAGCGGCAGAAACGGTTCCCGAGCGTGTGCTCCGGGAGATCTGGGAGGACCATTTCCTGCTTAATCCGGCCGCGGCGGCACCCGGATGAAGAGAAGTGGCCGCCGACTCACCCTTGGCACGTCGCAGCAGCCGGCGCCCGCAGACCAGGAATCCGCTGCGCCGCACACCCAAGAAGCTGTCCGAGGAACCCACGGTGTTTGAGCCGGTTCCGGGCAGCGGCGGGGCGGTCATCCGGGCCCTGCCTTCCCGTCGCCGCAACCCTGCGGCCGCTAAAACGCCCGGAGCCTCAAAACCGGGTTTCACCGACGACACCGCTGACCTGGTAACCGCCGGCGTCTCTGACCTGCCGGTTGATCCGGCGGTTCGGAGGCGGATGCTGCAAATCAGCGCCCGTCTCGCCGTGCGCCGGGCACGGCGGGACCCCTCGGCCCACCGGGGCAGCGGGACGCTGGCCAGCGTCCCCTACCGCGGGGGCAGCGATGAGATTGATCTGGACCGGACCCTGGAACTGCTGGCTGAACGCCCCGTTCCGGAGGATGAGGACATCATTGTCCGGGAACGTATCCGCACCCGCCGTTCCGTGATCCTGGCCGTGGACGTCTCGGGCTCCATGAAGGGTGAAAGGCTCCAGACAGCGGCCGCCGCCGTCGGTGCGCTGGCTTCCGAACTGCACCGTGATGCCGTGGGTGTCATCGCGTTCTGGTCCGACGCCGCGCGGCTGCTTCCTCTGGGCGGCGAGCTGAAGCCGGTGGAACTGCTCGACACGCTGCTCCGGATGCCTGCCCGGGGACTGACCAACATCAGCTTCCCCCTGGAACTGGCGCTCAAGGAACTGTCCCGGATACCGGTCCGGGATGCCCGGGTCCTGCTTCTCTCAGATTGCGTCCACAATGCCGGCCCCGATCCGCGGCTGGTCGCCGCCCGGCTGCCGCGGCTGGACGTGCTGATTGACATCAGCGCCGAAACCGACGTCGAACTGGGCCGTGAACTTGCCCGCGCCGGCCGCGGGCAGGCCCGGCAAATCCGCACGTACCGGGACATTGCTCCCGCCGTCGGGCAGATCTTCGACTCATGAGGACTGTGCCGAACCAACGAAGAAAGGCAGTGCCATGTTCAGGAATCCGTGGTTTGAAACCGTTGCCGAAGCCCAGCGCCGCGCCAAAAAGAAACTCCCCCGCTCCGTGTACGGGGCGTTGGTGGCCGGCTCGGAACGGGGCGTCACGGTAGAGGACAACATTGCCGCATACTCTGAGCTGGGCTTCGCGCCGCATGTGGTGGGGATGTCCTCCAGCTGGGACATGACTACTACCGTGATGGGCCAGGAAATCTCCCTGCCGGTGATCATTTCCCCGACAGGGGTGCAGGCGGTCCATCCGGACGGAGAGGTCGCCGTCGCCCGGGCAGCCGCCAGCCGTGGAACCGTGATGGGCCTCAGCTCCTTCGCCAGCAAATCCGTGGAAGACGTTGCCGCCGCAGGGGCGCCGGTCTTTTTCCAGATGTACTGGAGCGGAACCCGGGAAGCAATGGTCCAGCGGATGGACCGTGCCCGTGAAGCCGGTGCAGTCGGTCTGATCTCCACGCTGGACTGGTCCTTCTCCAACGGCCGGGACTGGGGCAGCCCCACCATCCCGGACAAGGTCACCGTCAAAGCCATGGCGCGGCTGGCCCCGGAGGTCCTGCCCCGTCCGGCCTGGCTGCTGGACTTTGTCCGGTCCGGCAAGCTGCCCGATCTCACCGTTCCGAACCTGGCTCCTCCCGGCGGTACCCCTCCCACGTTCTTCGGTGCCTACGGAGAATGGATGCAGACCCCGCCTCCCACCTGGGAAGACGTGGAATGGCTTCGCAAGGAATGGGGCGGACCGATGATGCTGAAGGGCGTTTCCCGTGTCGATGACGCACGCCGGGCCGTGGATGCAGGAGTCACGGCCATCTCGGTGTCTAACCATGGCGGCAACAACCTGGACGGCACCCCCGCCACCATCCGGATCCTCCCGACGGTGGCGGAAGCCGTAGGGGATCAGGTGGAAGTACTGCTCGACGGCGGTGTCCGCCGCGGCAGCGACGTCGCCAAGGCCCTGTCGATGGGTGCTCGCGCCGTCATGATTGGCCGGGCCTACCTGTGGGGCCTGGCAGCCAACGGGCAGGGCGGAGTGGAGAACGTGCTCGACATCCTGCGCGGCGGACTGGGTTCTGCCCTGCGCGGGCTGGGCCATTCCTCCGTCCACGAGCTCAGCCAGGCGGACCTTGTGATCCCGCCCGGTTTCAGCCGCACGCTGGGCCTGCCGCTGTCCATGCGGGAATCCGACGTTGGCTGAGCCGAAAGCGGCCCGCCCGTCCCTCACGGCACGGGCTTGGCCGCAGGTTCCGGCGCGGCCGGTGGTCCTGGTTCCCGTGGGGTCCACGGAGCAGCACGGTCCGCACCTGCCGCTGGACACGGATACCGTGATCGCCGCTGCCGTAGCGAACGCTGCCGCGGAGTGGCCCCGTTCGGCGGACGGCAGCGAGCCGGCCGCCGTCGTAGCCCCTGCCTTGTCTTACGGTGCGAGCGGTGAGCACCAGCACTTTCCCGGCACGGTGTCCATTGGCCAGGAGGCTCTGGGAACGGTGCTGGTGGAGCTGGTCCGGTCACTCTCCAGCTGGGCCGGAAGCGTGGTGTTTGTGAACGCCCATGGCGGGAATGTGCAGTCTCTGGCCCGAGCCGTGCCCCAGCTCATCGAGGAAGGGCACCGGGTCGGGTGGGTGCACTGCCGGTTCGACGGCGCGGATGCGCATGCCGGGCGGACGGAGACCTCGCTGATGCTGCATCTTGCACCGGAACGGGTACTGCTGGACCGGGCGGAGCGCGGCAACACGGCCCCGGTGGCGGACCTGATGCCCGCGATGGTTGGCGGCGGGGTGCAGTCAGTGTCGCCTAACGGTGTGCTGGGTGATCCGGCGGGCGCCAGTGCCGGGGAGGGGGCGGCGCTGCTGCGCGGCGCCGTCGGGGATGTGCTCCGGCGGCTGCAGGGCGAGGCTGACGGGTATGGCCGTCTGCAGCCTTTGTCGGATGCGGTGTCCGTCCCGGGGGCCGTGCGGTGAGCGGGCCGCCGCCAGAAGGGACGCCGCTCCCCGGGCTTCCCGACGGGTTCCGGATCCGGCTCTCACCGACCGTGCGGATCAACGGAGACCGTACCGTCCTCAGCGGCAGTTCACCGGTCCGGGTCCTGTTTCCAGGCCCGGCGGCGCGGGAGCTGCTGGCCGGTGGGGAGGTCGCAGTTCGCGACCCGGCCTCCCGGAAGCTGGCGGAGAAACTGCTGGGCTACGGCCTGGCTGAACCGGTCTTCGAGGGGGTTGATACACCGGCCCCGGACAGCATCACGTATGTGGTTCCGGTCCGGAACCGGCCGGCGGCCCTGGACCGTCTGCTGGTCAGCATCGGATCCGGCAAACGGGTGATTGTGGTTGACGACGCGTCGGCAGATCCGGATGCCATTGCACGCACTGCTGCCTCCCATGGCGCGGAGTATGTTCCGCTCGCCGTCAACGTGGGCCCGGCCGAAGCACGGAACGCCGGACTGCGCCGGGTCCTCACTCCCCTGGTGGCGTTCGTTGATTCGGATGTGGTGCTGGAGGCCGGAACCGTGGACGCGATGATGCGCCACTTTGCTGATCCGCAGGTTGCCCTCGTGGCGCCGAGGATTCGGGCACTGGACACTGCTCCAGACAGTCCCGGCGCGGCCGGAGGTTCGGGCTGGATTGGCAGGTACGAGGCAGCCCGGTCCTCCCTGGATTTGGGCCCCCGGTCTGCGCTGGTCCAGCGGCGGGGCACAGTGTCCTGGCTGCCGGCGGCCTGTGTTGTTGCCCGGGTGGAGGCTCTCGGCTCGGGCTTTAGCGCCGGACTGCGGGTGGCTGAGGACGTGGACCTGGTCTGGAGTTTGATCGGCCGCGGCTGGCGGGTCCGGTACGACGCAGCCGTTGCTGTGCGGCACGACCACCGGCAGTCCCTTGTTCCATGGCTGGCCCGCAAGGCGTTCTACGGAACCGGAGCACATGAACTGGCCCGTCGGCACGGCCGCAATGTTGCCCCCGCCGTCCTGGCTCCGTGGAGTGCGTCCATGCTCGTTGCGCTGCTGGCGCAGCGGCGCTGGTCCGTTCCCGTGGCAGCATGCCTGTCCGGCATAACCGCCCTGCGGCTGGCCGCCAAACTGAAGCGCGCTCCCCGTCCCCTGCCGTTCGCCCTCCGCCTGACGGGCCAGGGTGTGCTGGCGTCCCTCGACCAGGGGTCGGCCCTGTTGCTGCGGCACTGGTGGCCGGCCGCCGCGGCTGGCTGCCTGGTCTCCCGGCGCATGAGGCGGGCTGTGCTGGCTGCCGCTGCTGCCGACGTCGTTGTTGAGTATGTGCGTATCCGCCCGGACCTGGACATTGTCCGGTTTGGGCTGGCCCGCCGGCTGGATGATCTGGCCTACGGTGCCGGGGTGTGGCTGGGCGCGGTCCGTGGCCGGTCAGCGGGGGCATTGATTCCGGAGATCACCGGGCTGCCTGAGAGAAAACAGGCTTCGAATAGGAGACGGAAATCCAGCCCGACCAGCTCTGCTCCCGAACCCAGAGTGCAAAGTCTCCCGGCCGCTGACGCAAGCACCGTATAGTTTCGTCAAGCCTTTCGATGTTTGGAGTTCCTGTGACCCAACCCGCATTCCCTGGGGCGGAAGACGGTTATGTGATAGATCAGGCAGGCGAGTCCTTGGTACTGGGGATGTCACCGTCACGTCGACGGCGCTGGCTCCCGGCGATTCGACTCTGGGTCCAACCTTATGTTCGACAGCACTATCCAGAACGACTCGGATGAAACGATCAGCTTCAGCGCCCTGAGCTGGAAACTCCAAGATCCATCAGTAACCATCAGCAACACCAGCCTGACAGGGAGCCCCAATCTGCTCACGGGTGGCGAAGTGGCACCGGGAGGCACCGCTACCGGCGACGTCTGCTTCGACAACGAAGCGGGGACAAGTGGAGAATACATCGTTCTCTACGAGCCCATATTCTCGTTCTTCTCGGACCGGGGCGCATGGATCAACACCCTCTGACCGGAAGGGTCACGCCCTCGGGTCAACGGCCTGGAAACCGCGGCGCGCCGACGTCGTAGTCTTGGATGCCAGGTCCGTGACAGATCAGCGGATCCAGGAAAACCCGGGTTACTTAGCGAAGTGTCAGGTTCTTCCTGCCGGGCCGCCCTAGGTCAGGTCGGCCCGGCAGCGGCGGCCAGCCTAGAGCTCCGCAGTCACCTTCCACGACGAGTGGATCGCACCGTGGATGTAGTTGACCGCGCCGGCGTCACCAACGACGTCGCAGGGGATGCCCGCATCCCGCAGCTCATCCGCGAGGGGGGCTGCCGACGTCGTGCCGTCTGCGTAGACCACCATGGCGGCAGGTGCGGAGAAGGACTCCTCCCCCACCGTCCATTCCACGGACTTCTCGGTGATGCGGGTGATCACGGCGTTGCGGTGGATCTGCACGCCGTGCTTCTTGGCGTCGCTGACGGCGGTCCAGCGGCGCGGCATGGCCAGCGGCAGGCCGAGCTGCTGCTTTTCGTGCAGCAGGGTGACGCGGCGTCCGCGTTCGGCGAGGAATTCGGCCAGTTCCAGGCCCACCAGGGAGCCGCCGATCACTACGACGTCCTTGCCCATGGGCAGCCAGAATTTGGTGAACTGGCGGACGAACTCGGGGCTCTTGGTCACGCCGGAGAGCCGGCCCATCTTGCCCAGGGTGCTCAGTACGGCGCCGGCTTCCTCAGCGGTGGCGGTGCCGAGCATCATGGCGCGCAGGGTGTCGCCGGTCTGCACGATCGGCAGGTCGCCGCCCGGGAAGTCGGGCTTGGGGCGGACGGCGCCGGTGGCGACGATGACGTGGTCCGGGTTCAGCGCGCGGATGGTTTCCACGGTGGCCGGGGTGTTCAGTTTGACGGCGATGCGCAGCCGCTTGATCTCAGCCTTGAACCAGCGCAGCAGGCGCTCGTTGTCCGGCGTCGTCATGGTGGAGAACCACATGGTGCCGCCCAGGCGGTCGGACTTGTCGATCACGGTGACGCGGTGGCCGCGTTCGGTGAGTACGCGTGCACTTTCCAGCCCTGCGGGGCCGGCGCCGACGACGAGCACGTGCTTGGCCTGTGAGGCGGGCTTGAGCGGAAGCACGGCTTCGTTGCCCAGTGCCGGGTTGACGGCGCAGAAGGGGGTGTCGTCGAAGAAGTTCTCCGCGACGCAGAGGTAGCAGTTGATGCAGGGGCGCACCTGGTCGAATTTGCCGTCGCGGAGCTTGTTGGGCAGTTCGGGGTCGGCGAGCAGTTGGCGGCCCATGGCGGCGTAGTCGATCTGGCCTGCGGCGATGGCTTTTTCGGAGATCTCCGGGAGCATACGGCCGACGGCGATGACGGGAACGTTCACGTTCTTCTTCACCGCTGCGGCGTTCTCCAGGTAGGCGCCAACCTTGTTGGGCAGCGGGCCGTCGGTGAAGTTGTCGAACGGGTTGCGTCCCCAGCCGGTGACGTGGATGGCATCCGCTCCGGCTTCTTCGAACAGCTTGGAGGCCTCGATGGCTTCGGGGAGGGTGAGGCCGCCTTCCTGTCCGTACTCTTCGCCGGCGACGCGGACCAGGATGGCCAGCTTGTCCCCGACGCGTGCTTTGACGGCGGCGATGACCTCGCAGGCCAGGCGGGCGCGGTTGGCGAGGGATCCGCCGTAGGCGTCGGTGCGCTTGTTGTCCCGTTGGTTCAGGAAGACGCCCAGGATGTAGCCGTGCGCGGCGTGGATTTCGATCGCGTCGGCTCCGGCCTTGGCGATGCGTTCGGCAGCGTCGGCCCAGGTTTTGATGAGCCAGTCGATGTCCTCGTGGGTCATTTCCTTGAAGGTGGTCTGCTTACCGGCGGTGGCGGCGCCCATCTTGCCCAGTTCTTCCCGGGTGCTGTCGGCCAGGGCGGACATGTCGTACGTGTAGTCCTGAGGGTTCGGTGCAAGGACGGGCCGGTCATTGGCGACGTCCACGCGGGCGACTTTGCCGTGGTGCGTGGACTGGATGCAGAGCCTGCTGCCCGCTGCGTGGATCGCGTCTGCGAGGGCTTTCAGGCCGGGAATGTATTTGTCATCCGAGAGGCCGGGCTCTTTCATGGAGGCGGCGCCGTGCGGGAAGGCGATGGCGCAGGCTCCGGTGATGATCAGACCTGCACCGCCTTTGGCGCGGGCCACGTAATGGTCAATCTCGGTCTGTTCAATTTCGCCGTGCTCGGAGACGTTCATGTCCATGGCCGGCAGGACGATGCGGTTGGGGGTTTCCATCGGACCAATGCGGCCGGTGGCCATCAGGTGCGGGAACGTTTTGGTGCTCATGCTTCGAATTTTAGTCGTCTTGTTTACACCGTAAACACGGATTTGTGGGTGCTGGGATGTGTTCTCTACGACAGGTGTAGGCGGCAGCGGCGCACCCTTGGTTTATGACGTTCGTGCAGGTGTCTGTGTGGGCGCAGTGCTAACCCCACGCATGCCGGCGGTCAGGTCACTCGCAGCTCGCGTCACCCCCATCACGGCGGTCAGCTTGTCTTTCCATTCGTAGCCCGCGGCTTCCTCCGCCTGATGCTGCGCCGGGCGCTGGGCTTCCTCTGCCTTAGCGCTGGACCTCGACGTTACGCAGGAAAACGTCTTCATTGGCATCCCACTGGACATAGTCTGCGAAGTCTGCTGCCGCGCCGCAGAAGATGGACCATGGTGGTGTTAGCTTCAAGGAAATCGTCGCGTCCATTGAGGCGCCGACCATAACCTCGGTGGCGTCGTGGAAGCTGACGACCCTGGCCGCAATTCGGGCTCGGAAGATTTGCCGGCGGATCATTCTCGAATCCGTTCCGGCGTCGGGTGGCAACGCCATCGTGACTTCTAAAGCCCATTGGTGACTGGGACAGCCATGCATATATGAACTGAATTCTCTTGGGAAGGCTTTATTACGGGAGTCATCATGCAAATTATTCCCGGTTACGCCCTGACCCAACTAGCCTTATATGATCATTGACAGAAGCTGGACACAGTCGACTTGGAACGGAACATCTGTGGGAAACAATTTGGAAATTTGGGCCGTACTCGTCAGCGCTATCGGCATCATCACGACATGCATCGTTGAATCCCTCTGGTACGGAAAACAGATGAGGCTGCAGACGGCACACTTCGATACACAAATAAAAAAACAAAGTGAGCATCTGCAGGAACAATTCAACTTTGAAATCGATTCGTCACGGAAGCAACGACTCCTCTCGAATCAACGTGAAGCGCTCGATCAGGTGCGCAGGATTGCTCGGGACTTGGTTGACCTGCGAGAGGACGAGTCCACATCCAGCCGCTCTCGTATGCTCGGCAACCTCGAGTTCGAACTATTCACTCTTTCTGCAATGACTGCCACCTTGGTCAATGATTCAGATCCCAACCAGGGACGCCTGCTGCAAAACAAAGTCAAGAGCTTGGTCGAAAAACTTAAAGAACTAACTGACCTATTCGATGAGCACCCTGATGGGGCAGCAAATACCGCCTTCAACACGGACGAAATCTTTGAGAAGTTACCCGATATTGCTACGTTGCTGCTCGACCTCCAGCCGCGGAGTGAGGGAAAATTCGCCACCCAAGACAATCACTCTGATCATTTCCACAAAAGGCGCAGATAGGTGGGAAGGGCCGAACTAAATGGATTCACTTACCTCCCAACCCTTGACAATGGACAGCGCGAGATCCATACCAATCCTGAGCCTACGTTTCGGAGTAGCAACCGAATCAACCAAAGGCAGACCTGGCTTGGGAAGCGACGCCGGCTCATCTTCCTGAAGTCCAGAAACTGCTATCGCCCCCGAACCCCCATTCCCGCCGGGCGACTCTAGATCAATAACGTAGTCTCCATTCGCATTTTTCGAGAATGACAAACGCGAACCGGTCACGGCGCCGTTGTCATGAAGATACTTCGTAATTCCAGTCACCCTGAACTCGTTCTTGGTCTTGTTGTAGTACCTGTAAACGAGGTCCACCCGTTGTCCACTCCTTGCATCTGTGCACTCGAGTGGGCTTGAAGGATTCTCTTCAGAAGCATCCAGGGCCGGAAAGAAGGACTGAAAGACCGGGTCCTTCGGGATCAGGACTCCATGCCCTCTTTTGGTCCCTTCACCAGCATCGTTTTTGGAGAGGACCTTCGTAATCTTCGCAACAGAGCCCATGGGCCATCCTTTACATCTTCGAGTCACCCGTTCAGGACTCACCATTGGTGGACATCATATTTCGTCCTGCAGCGTTGGGGTAATCGGGCAAAATCGGGCGCAGAAGTTACGAGATTGTCTTCAAGCAGGTCATCGGTGACGGGCGCGTCGTTAGCGCTCTCACTCTATTTGCGAACTGAGCTAACCAGTCCAGAGACGACATATTTTCTGGGCTTGTGCCGGCTCTTTCTGCGCACCCCTAGGCATTTCTAGGGTTCGCGAGCATGTGTTTGCCCCATAATCACCATAGCTATCTCCCCAAAGCTGCACTCCTCAATCCGCGTGCGGAGTGCCGACGTCCCTCATCGGGTCCCATACTCGAGATCAGCAGTTTGGCGAACGAGCAGACAGTGCAGCGCTTCTGAGTCTCGTGCGGGGCCTCTTTGTCGGCTACCGGAAGGTCAGCTGGGCCCGGATGTGCATTCAAGCGGCTACGGCGGTCCACCAATGGCAATGACCGTGTGACCGCGCTGGCGACAATGTCACGTCGCGGCCCTTGCAGGGAGTGGACATCTTAGCCCTGCAAGTACGGCTCGCGTGGGATCCCTGCCATCTGCAGAGTCCGCAATGTAGGTCGCTTGCAGAAGACCCGGGCAAAGGTTGGCCAGTGGGGACGCCCCCGGTAGAGGCCCGCATGTCAGAGGCACGTGGCATGCTGCCGAAGTGACCAGGACTGGCACCGAATGCCCCCATACGCGGCGCGGCGATTCTTCTCTGGGTCATTTATGCGACAGAATGTCAGGTGAACTACCCAGTAAGGACATGATGAACAACGTAAACACACTCCTCGTACAAGCACGCGCTCGGTACACGCAGAGGCAGCTCGCGGAACAGCTCGACGTCTCCGATCGGACCGTGGCACGCTGGGAGAGCGGTGAGACAGCGTGCCCAACGATGCTTGCACCAGCATTAAAGGAATTGCTGGGTCTCCGAACCTCCGAAGCTGGAGACGAATTCAAGTTCATCGATCTTTTTGCAGGGATAGGCGGAATCCGGAAAGGCTTTGAATCTCATGGGGGTCGCTGTGTCTTCACCAGCGAATGGAACAAGTACGCAGAAAAGACCTACCTGACAAACTTCCCAGATGACCAGGATGGATCCCACACGTTTGTGGGCGACATCCAACCGTTTCCTGCCGAGGAGGTGCCAGACCACGACGTTCTCTTAGGCGGCTTCCCCTGTCAGCCCTTCTCCATCGCCGGCGTGAGTAAGAAGAACTCTTTGGGTCGGTTGCATGGCTTCGAGGACGCGACTCAAGGGACCTTGTTTTTTGACGTCGCGCGCATAATCAATGAAAAACGTCCCGCGGCCTTCATGCTTGAAAACGTTAAGAATCTCCGGTCGCATGACAAGGGACGCACATTCGCTGTGATTATGGAAACTCTTCAAGAGGAACTCGGCTACGAAGTTCATGCGAAGGTCATCGACGCCATTAATTTCACCCCTCAGCACAGGGAACGGATAATCATCGTCGGGTTCCGTGAACCTACAGACTTTAGCTGGGAAGACCTTGAGATTCCACCGGTAGGCCCCAAGCTCCACACAATCTTGCACAAGACTGACGGCACCGAACCTCTCCTCGAATGGGATGGAGATCGTTTCTTTGACCACGAAAGTGCGCAGGTGCAACCCAAATACACTCTTACGCCGAAGTTGTGGGCCTACCTGCAAGCCTATGCTGCCAAGCACAAGGCCGCAGGTAATGGATTCGGCTTCGGTCTAGTGCATCCAATGGGAACGACTCGTACATTGTCTGCTCGGTACTACAAGGATGGCTCCGAGATCTTAGTCGCTCAAGAGGGAATGCGGCCTCGCAGGCTGACGCCACGTGAATGTGCGCGTCTCATGGGTTACGACGACACCTTCAGGATTCCGGTCAGCGACACGCAGGCGTACAAGCAGTTTGGCAACAGTGTCGTAACGCCGGTGATGACCGAAGTTGCGCGAATTATGACTCCACACGTACAGAAAATTGTTCAAAATCAGGCTACGGCTGCGCTGCTATCGGCGTGAGTTGAGCGACGTCGGCTAGGCTCGAGCTCCACGCGTTGCGGTGCGTTTGATGCGCAGCGCAACGCGACGCAGCGCGTGGGGCTCTCTAGCACCACTTTTAGTTGGGGGAATAAGTGAACTTCGGTGACTTGGCTGATCATTTCGATGGAGTAGCTGCCAAAATCCTGAGCACAGTGGAAACTGTCGGACGCAGTTCAAATCAACACGAACTGGACGGGGTCAAGGCGCTGCAAGCGTTATTCGGGCGTCCCGCCGAGAGATTGATCATTCCTACACGCTTTCTAAGGATGTCTGACCAGGTAGACGAGCCCTTCACTGAAGACGGCACTCTCACGTTTTACGATGCCCGGGCCAACACCCCGAAGAGGTCAGAATACCGCCTGTACTACCCTGCTTCTGTCGACGCGATGAAGAATGCCCAACCTGGCGATGTTGTCTTTATCGCTAAGCAGAAATCACACGGTGTCTTGTTCATTGTTGCCCCATCGGGATCAAGCATCGCGGCTCAGCTGGATTGGTTGTTCGGCACAAATGTCTTGGAACACAAAGGATTTTCGGTCCGTTCCGAGTTGCGCAATGGACAGGGTTTAAGCCTCACAGCGTTGTACCTTCTGGACATGTTGGGTCTTGCTATTGAACCTCGCAACGACGACTGGCTCGACAAACTTTTGGAAAAGTTCGGTCCTCGATTCCCAACTTCAGCCGAGTTTGGCGCGTTTGCGCGTTCGACTCTCCCCGATATGGACCCCACAGAGAACCCCGACAACGTTCTGATGGCGTGGCTCGAGCAAGAAGAGCTGCTCTTTCGAACTTTAGAACGTCATCTCGCCACTGACGCCCTTGGAACTCTCTACCGTCATGGAAGAGTGGATGTGGATAGCTTCATCGAGGTGTCGTTGTCACTGCATAATAGGCGCAAAAGCCGTGCCGGGAAGGGGCTCGAGAACCAACTAATCGCTCTGTTCCGCGCCATGAACCTTCGTCACTCGTTCAACCCGGTGACCGAAAATCGTGCACGCCCCGACTTCATATTCCCCGGGATAAACGAGTACAAGGACTCCCAGTTCTCAGAGTTCAACCTAACGATGCTGGGGGTGAAGACCACGTGCAAAGACAGGTGGAGGCAAGTCCTCAGCGAGGCGAAGCGGATAGATGGGAAGCATCTACTGACATTGGAAAGCCCGATAAGTCCGTCCCAAACCGACGAAATGAAGGACAATAAACTGCAATTGGTTATCCCTCTCCCTTTGCAACGTGCCTACAAGCCACATCAGCGAGCCTGGATAATGAGTGTCGATGATTTCATACAAATGGCGAGAGAGCGGGACCGGATGCCCTCGTCGGCGCTGTTCTGACAGACGGGCTGAAGAACAGGGGCATTTATCGTGCGGCCCTGTACCTACACGGGCGCTTAGGGATCCAAAGCCATGGCTACGAACATCTCGGAACTTCTATGCTGACGTGCCTTAGCCGCCTGCCCGACTAGGGCACGGTGGGCGAGGGCACTCAGCCGTCGGGTACTGGGGAATATACAGCACCAATCTTGCGTGGGTGCCAGTCCTGGGTCTAGGTGCTGACTCGGAGCACCGTCATATGCTGTGCTGACGCCTTCACGTTGGTCCTATCCGGTCGTATACATTGTTGTCATGACGACTTCAAACTTATCGGTACCGGAGGGGTTCAAACTCTCCAGAAGACTTCGTGATGAGCTTCCCGAGTCAGAGCGAGCAGACGCTCGCGAATCGTTATGGATGAAGTCTCAAGGACGCTGCTCTCTGTGCAATGAACCGTTGCCTGGCGATGGTTCCTTGGTAGACGTGGATCATATGAAAGCCCGCAAGGCCGGTGTATCGGAGGGGCCAACCGAGCTCAAGAACCTCTACTTAGCGCATCGTTCTTGTAACAGAAAAAGGCAAAACCTTGCCTACGACATTGCTTCGAGGGTTATTCGGTTCGAAAGGTGGTGCACCGCAAAGCCACGACGTTCCTTCGAGGAAGTCATTGAGAAGTACGTCCCGGAGGGAAATCAACGCGTAGATTTCGATCTATCTGATTCCGAGGTTACGATCTCGTTCGGAACCGACAAACGCACTGCTGCGGTCTATGTAGACCCTGCGACTGAGACTAAGTACTTCTTCATGAGCGTACCCGTGAAGTACATACAGAATGACTCAGACACCCAGCCTCGGTTCATAGAATTCGACCACGTCAGGACCCTTGCCATCGAGTTCGACCGTCGACCGGTACATGAACCCAGTAACTGCCGGTTGGTGCCTGTGGGAAACGGATTGGCTGAATTGAAGCAATTCGATGGGCAACACAAGACGACTGCGCAGGTCTTGTTGGGCCGTCGCGAGGTTCCGATGAAGTTCTACTTCAATCCCAGTGTTCCGATGATCCAGGAGCTCGTTGTCCAGATTCAGCAAGGGATCAAAAAACGTCCGCTGTCCACGACAGACACCTTGAAAAAGCTCGACGACGTGATCCGAGACAAGGCCGCTGAGTACAAGACCAACCATGATGGAAGAGTGCCGTCCGAGATTCAACTCGTGAACGCACAACCGCTCGACCAACAGGCCGAATTGAGGAAGCGCCTACTGAGGAACTTCGAGTATCTCATTCTCGATGATCCGAACTTAGAGATTAGAAAATATCTAAGCAAGAAACTTGATCGAAGGTTTCCGCTAACGGATACAGTTCTCGTCACTAGAATTATCCGCCCGCTCGTCTGTCAAGACCTACTAGATGTCCCTCTTGACAATTCGATCGAACGGGAAACCGAACGGGAGATTATTGTGCAAGCAATTAATCGTATAACCGAAAACATGCTTACTGGAAAATGGAATCCGCAAGCCAAGGATTCGGAAGAGGATATAGAAACTTGGCGTGCTCGGCTGTTCTTCAAGCAAGGTGCCATCGGTTGGTGGCTGAAATCAATTCTTGTGCCAGCACTGCAGAGCCAATTTCTGAAACAGGATTGGAAGAGACTCTTCATCGCGCCACTGAACGACGTTAAGCAGGAGCGGCTAGAAGGATATATAGACATTATCTGTGGATGGGACGCATGGAGCACCAAAGACGAGGATCAGTTGGCGGCGCTTCGATCCAACACCCCATCGCGGACGGAAAAGTTATTCCCTAACTACTCCAACATCTCTCTACAGCAAGAGTTCAGCAGCCATTGACCGGTCATCGTCCACCGGAGCACCATAACTCGTCCACCATTCCGGCAAATGTCACCCGTCCAGGCCCGCACTCTGCACGGGAAGCAAACCTAGACAGGTGGCACTTGTCGGCGGGTCGCCATCCATCCACGGGTTGGGTAGACGGCTCTTGCTGCTCCGAGACGGGAATATGGCTCCGGGCTAGGACCTGAACAGCGACGGTACCTCGCAATCGTCCTATGCGGAGGCGTTCCCGCCCGCCTACCTAAAGAAACTTGGCCAAAGGTGCCGCCTCATCCTTACATCCGAGACTCTAGGCGGTCAGCTCCACCGCCTGAACCGCCCCCCTCACACTGAACGGAGTCGTTGCACTTCTCAGCGTTCAAGGGCAGCCCAAACATAAGCTCGGGTGGTCAAGCGAGCCCGGACGGCATTTCCAGTTGTGATGCTTGTTGCGACAACAAGTCCGCTGAAGCTGGCCGTTTTGTACTCCATTGCGAGCCGATCTCGGACTTCTTCTCCGAGCGTGCGGCTTGGATCAACAACCGCTGATTATAGGCTCGACGCTCCACCGAGCTGGCTGAGTGCTAAGCATCCGCACCACAGCGGCAGTACCGATCTGCTGGTCGAAACCGGACAGCCCGCACGGGCAACAGAAGAAGAGCCCAGACAAGCCCATGATTATCAGGAACCGAGCCGTGCCTTAGAAGTTCATTAGCATTGCGCTTGAGGCCGAGGTGGCTAGTTCCAAGCACCGCCAGGATGATCGGCAGTCCCGCGGTTGTAGGCCAGCAACTAGCAGAGGTACATGATCGCGGCGACGGACTGAACTGAAGAGAGAGCGCAGAGCAGCGTGTGCCGTGTGTGTTCAAGAACGCGGCGTCCTTTAAACCCCCACCCGCCGCCGCTCCTCAGCATCCACCCGGTTCTCCTCCAGATACACCTTCTTCGGCCAGCCCACTGAATCCGGAGCACCGGGAATCACTTCGCCGCGCAGCGTCGCCTGGGCGGTCTCCCGCATGCACAGGATGCTCACCAGACCGATCACTCCGGCAATCGCCATGTACCAGCCCGGCACCAGCTGGTTTCCGGTCGTCTCGATCAGCTGGTTGGCAATGGTCTGGGAGGGGCCGGCAAAGAACGCGGTAGAGAAGTTATAGGCCAGGGCAAAGCCCGTGTACCGGACCGCCGTCGGGAACAGCGCCGGAAGCGTCGACGACACCGATGACACCAGGATCACCAGCAGGAAGCCCAATACAGCCAGGCCGAGGAACTGCAGGATCAGGCTCTCCACACCCAGGAGCATGATCGCCGGAACCGACAGCACAATGTAGCCAACAGCCGCGGTCAGCAGCAGCGGTTTGCGCCCTATCCGGTCAGAGAGCGCACCGACCGGCGGAATCGCCAGCAGCATCAGTGCCATCACGGCCACCAGCATCCAGTTGCCCTGCGCGGTGCTGTGCCCCAACTGGCCACTCATGTAGGTCGGCATGTACCCGAGGATCAGGTAGAACGCCACGTTCAGCAGCACCACAAACCCGGCCAGGACCAGCAGCTGCCGCCAGTTCTGCGCCAGTACCTGCCGCAGCGGGGACTTCAGGGTCTCCCGGTGCGCCGATGCCTCCGCGAAGACCGGAGCCTCCACCAGCCGCGTCCGGATCCACAGTGCGGTCAGGCCCAGGGGAATGGTCAGCAGGAACGGCAGCCGCCACCAGCCCTCCAACATCCCCTCGTCGCCGACGAGTGTGATGGTGGTGGTGCAGACAATCGCCGCAAGAATAAAGCCCACCGTGGTGCCGAACTCCAGGAACGACCCGAAGAAACCGCGGCGCTTATCCGGAGCCGACTCCGCCATATACACCGCAGCACCGCCGTACTCGCCGCCGGCAGAGAAACCCTGCACCAGCCGGCAGATCAGCAGCAGCACCGGGGCCAGCAGGCCCGCCGTTTCAAACGTCGGCAGCAGCCCAATGCAGCCGGTGGCCAGGGTCATCAGCGTCACGGTGAGCACCATGACCTTCTGCCGGCCCACCTTGTCACCCAGCGGCCCCAGGATCAGACCGCCCAGCGGACGCACCAGGAAGGACAGCGCCAGGGTGGCGAGTGTGAGCGTGACGCCCAGGCCGCCGTCGCCATCTTCCGACCCGAAGAAGTTCACGGCCATGTAGATGGTCAGGTAGCCGTAGACCCCGTAGTCGAACCACTCAACGGCATTGCCCAGGGCTGAGCCGAGGATGGACCGGTGCAGGGTCTTTTTCGCTTCCTTGCCTTCGGGTTCGGCGCCCGGAACCGGGGCGGGTGCATTTCGGGGCTGGGAATTAGCTGACATCGGTCCATCCTTCATACGAGTGATTGGCTGCTGCGGTGGTGCCGTGTGCTGCTCTGCTGCCCGGTCCCCGGCCGGGCCAACTACCTAGGTCCTGGGCATCGCCAGGTACTTCGTTTCCAGGAACTCTTCGATGCCAACACGTCCGCCTTCGCGGCCCAGACCGGAGGCCTTGATGCCGCCGAACGGCGCCGCCGGATTGGAAACAATGCCGGTGTTCAGCCCGACCATGCCCACCTCCAGCGCCTCGCCCATCCGGAAGCCGCGGTCCACATCCTGCGTAAACAGGTAGCCGACCAGGCCCCAGGGAGTATCGTTCGCCAGCCGGGTGACCTCTTCTTCGGTATCGAACGGCACCACCGGCGCCACCGGACCGAAAATCTCCTCGTTCATCAGGTCCGATTCCGGACTCACCCCGGAGAGGACCGTCGGCGCGTAGAAGTAGCCCGGCCGCTCGGGGCGCGCCCCGCCGCAGACCACTTCCGCGCCCTTGGCGACGGCGTCGTCCACCAGTTCCTGCACCTTGGTAAGTGCCTTCTCCTCCACCAGGGGCCCGACGTCGGTGCCGGGCTCCGCGCCGTCGCCCACCGTGAGCGCGCCCAGGCGTTCGGCGAGCCGGCGGGCGAACTCATCTGCGACGGAGCGCTTCACGAACAGCCTGTTGGCGGCGGTGCAGGCCTCCCCCATGTTCCGCATCTTCGCGGCCACGGCGCCCTCCACGGCACGGTCCAGGTCGGCGTCCTCGAACACGATGAACGGCGCGTTCCCGCCGAGTTCCATCGAGGAGCGCATCACGTGCTCGGCGGCCTGCTCCAGCAGCCGCACACCCACGGCGGTGGAGCCGGTGAAGCTGACCTTCCGGGCAATGCCGCTGGACATCCACGGCGACACCACGGAGGACGCCTTCGACGTGCACACCACGTTCAGCACGCCGGCGGGCAATCCGGCTTCGATCAGGATGTCCACCAGTGCCAGCGAGGACAGCGGCGTCAGGTTGGCGGGCTTGAACACCATGGTGCAGCCCGCGGCGATGGCGGGGCCGATCTTGCGGGTGCCCATAGCCAACGGGAAGTTCCACGGCGTGACCAGCACACAAGGACCCACGGGTTCCTTGGACACCAGGATCCGGGTCTTCCCGTCGCCTGTGGAGGAGAAGTCGCCGCCGATGCGCACTGCTTCCTCGGAGAACCAGCGGAAGAACTCGGCAGCGTAGGCCACCTCGCCCTTGGCCTCGGCCAGCGGTTTGCCCATCTCCGTGGTCATGATCAGTGCCAGCTCATCCTGCCGGGCCATGATCAGGTCATAGGCGCGGCGCAGGATCTCGCTGCGTTCCCGCGGAGCCGTCGCGGCCCATTCCTTCTGCACGCGCCCGGCGGTTTCGATGGCACGCTGCGCGTCCTCCGGACCGCCGTCGGCCACCGTGGCGATGACCTCTTCGGTAGCGGGATTCACGACGTTGAACCGGGCACCGGACGCGGCCTCGCTCCACTGCCCGTCAATGAACAGGCCGGTACTGACCTTGGCGACGGCGTCCCGGGCAGCCTGCGAGGTGGTGCTGGTTTGCGTAGTCATTCGTCGGAGTCCTTTGCTCGAGGGGTCGGGAAGCTGGTTGTGGCATCCAGGTTGGGCCCGGTGCCGGGGTCAAGGAGCTGGGCCAGGTGGGTGCCGGGCCGGGCGGCGTCGAGCTGCTGAACCTGCATCGCGCAGGAGAAACCGTCGGTGAGGACCACGGTTCCGGCATCCGTGCCGCGCAGCGCGGGTGCCAGAGCCTGCTCAGCCACCTGCATGCTGACCTCGTAGTGGTCTTTCTCGAACCCGAAGTTCCCGGCGACACCGCAGCATCCGGTAGCGTCCACCACCTGCGGAATCCCGAGAGCTGCGAGCGCGGTCTTCTGCGTTCCGGCACCGAAGACGGAGTACTCGTGGCAGTGCGTCTGCAGCACCACCTTCTCCGGGAGCGGGCCAGCCGGCGACGGAGTCCACCCGGAGACAGCGAGCTCGCCCACGTACCCGGCGAAACTCCGGACCCGGGCGGCGACCCGGCGGGCCTGGTCGGTATGCACCAGTTCGGGCAGGTCCTTCCGCAGTGCGGCGGCACAGCTGGGCTCGACGACGACGATGGGCCGCTCGGTCCCGTCATCCAGCGCCGCCGCGGCTTTCGCGAGCATCTTCTTCGCCGTACCGAGCTGCCCGGTGGAAATCCAGGTCAGGCCGCAGCACGCATCGGCCGAGCATTCCGTCCGCTCCCCCGCCCCTTCCAGGACGCGGGCAGCGGCACCGGCCACCTCAGGACGGAAACCCCGGGTAAAGGTGTCCACAAAGAGCACGACGCCGGCCTTCCGGTTGGGCGCGCCTGTCACGGCCGCGCTGCTCGCCTCTGCGCCGCGCACCTCATTCCCGGTTCCGCCCGGTGCGCCCGGCGCCGAAGAAGCCGCAGCAACTTCCCTCCGCCACGCCCCCGCAGGCGCGAACCGCGGCAGGGCACGTTCCGTTGTCAGCCCACCCACCCGGGCAGCTATCTTCCCCAGCGGCGTGGCCAGCACGGCGTTGACCAGCGGCGCCACCCGTCCGGTGAGCTTCAGCCAGCGCGGCAGCCAGCCCAGCGAAAAGTGCGACATCGGCCGGAGCTTCCCCCGGTAGTAGTGGTCGAAGAACTCCGACTTGTACGTGGCCATATCCACACCGGTAGGACAGTCCGTGGAGCAGGCCTTGCAGGAGAGGCAAAGATCCAGGACTTCACGGACCTCCTCGGACTTCCACCCCTCCTCCACAGTGCGTGCACCGCGGACCATTTCCTGCAGCACCCGCGCCCTTCCCCGGGTGGAGTCCTTCTCATCCCGGGTGGCCCGGTAGCTTGGACACATCACCCCGCCGGTGTCCGTGCGGCAGCGGCCCACCCCAATACAGCTCTGCACCGCATGGACAAACGGGTCCACCGCGGCTCCGGCCGAAGTACTGGGATCGTCGGTCTCAGCAGCTGATCCACCGCCGGAGTGCAGCGGCCGCAGATCAAAACTGGTCCGCCATTCACGCTCCGGCACACCCTGCAGTGCCAGATTCGCGTCCATCGGATCCGGATCCGTCAGCGACCCGGGGTTCAGGATCCCGTCCGGATCCCACAGCTGCCGGTACGCAGCAAAGGCGGCCAGCATCCTCGGCGAATACATCAGCGGCAGCAGCTCGGACCGTGCCCGGCCGTCACCATGCTCCCCGGACAGCGAACCGCCGTGCCGCACCACCAGCTCCGCCGCTTCCCGGGAGAACTCCCGGAACACAGCCCGGCCGGCATCGGTACGCAGATCATAGGTAATGCGGATGTGCATGCAGCCCGCACCGAAGTGCCCGTACATCACGCCCTGCAGTCCAAAGCGGTCCAGCAGCTCCCGGAAGTCCGCCAGATAGTCGGCCAGGTTCTCCGGCGCGACGGCGGAATCCTCCCACCCCGGCCACGATTCCCCTCCGGTGGACAGCCGCGAGGACAGCCCGGCCCCGTCCTCCCGCACCCGCCACAGCGATGCCCGTTCAACACCGTCGGGCACCGGACGCCCCTCGACCAGCCGGCCGTTTTCCTGCAGCCGGGCCAGCAGCCGGTCCGCATCGGCCTGCACGGAGGCGGGGTCGTCGCCGTCGAGGTCCACATACAGCCAGGCCCTGCCCGCGGGCAGCCCGGTCACCGAGTTCGCGCCGCGGCGGAACCGCATGGTGTCCACGATGGCTTCGTCGATGCCCTCGACGGCGGCGGGCGAAAACTCGAGGATGGTTCCGATGTCCCGGGCGGCCTCCACCACATCCTCGTAGCCGAGGCAGACCAGCAGCGCGCTGGCCGGTTTGGGCACCAGCTTCATCCGCGCACCAACGATCACGGCGCAGGTGCCCTCCGACCCCACGAGCGCGCGGGCCACGTTGAAGCCGTGCTCAGGCAGCAGGTTGGCCAGGTGATAGCCGGAGACCTGACGCTGGATCCGTCCGAGTTCGGTCCGGAAACCGGCCAGGTTGGAATGCGCCAGGTCCTGAAGCCCCGCGGCCAGTTCGGCGGCACGCTGTTCGGAGTACGTGTCGCCGGGATGGGTGGCCCGGATCCCCGTGGCCGTGGCGGTGAGCTCCGCGCCGTCGGCCGTGACGACGTCGAGCTCCGCCACATGGTCCGAGATGCGGCCGTAGCGCACCGAGTGGTTGCCGCAGGCGTCGTTGCCCAGCGCCCCGCCCACGGTGGCACGGTTCTTGGAGGAGGGATCGGGGGCAAAACTGAACCGGTTGCCGGTGGCGCGCTCCACTTCCCGGCTCAGGACCGCAAGCACGACGCCGGGTTCCACGGCCACTGTTCGGGCGTCCTCGTCCACGGCACCGATCCCGTTCATATGCCGGGAGAAGTCCAGCACGACGCCGGGTCCGACCGCGTTGCCGGCCATGGACGTGCCGCCGCCGCGGCTGATCAGCGGCGTCCCGGTCTCCCGGCACACTTTCAGGACAGCGACGACGTCGTCTACCGTCCGCGGGAACACCACAGCCAGCGGCGGCACCCGGTAGTTCGATGCGTCGAAGGAATACTCCGCCCGCCGGCGGGACGACCCGTCGGCCTCGACTCCCGCCACGGCCAGCCCGTCCAGCAGCGCACCGGCATCCGGTGCGCCGGCGGCTACAGACGGGGCGGCGAGGCCGGTTTTTGTCATCGGCTCTCCGTGCTTGCCGAAGTGGAAGTCGTGGCAGCCGCGGCCGCGGCCGGGACAGCACCCGCAACGGCGGCGAGCGCGGCTTCGAAGCGTTCCAGCCCGGTGGCGATTTCCTCCGCTGAGACCACCAGCGCCGGAATCAGCCGGACCACGTTGCCTGCCGGTCCGCAGGTCAGCGTCAGCAGACCCTGCTCGGTGGTCGCCTGCTGCACCGCAGCGGCCGTGGCGGCGTCGGGCGTTCCGTCCCCGGCCGTGAACTCGATGCCCTGCATCAGCCCCAGCCCGCGGACGTTGCCGATCACCGGGAACCGTTCCTGGATCTCCAGCAGCCCGGCCTGCAGCTGTTCGCCGCGGATCCGGGAGTTCTCCACCAGGTTTTCTTCCTGCACCACTTCCAGGGTCGCGACGCCGGCGGCGGCAGACACGGCGTTGCCGCCGTAGGTTCCGCCCTGGGAACCGGGCCAGGCCTTGGACATGGTGTCCGTGGACGCAGCGATCGCTGAGATCGGGAAACCCGAGGCGATGCCCTTGGCGGTGATGAGGATGTCCGGGGTGGCCGCGGAGTACTGATGGCCCCAGAACTTGCCCATGCGCCCGACGCCGGCCTGCACTTCGTCAATGATCAGCTGGATGCCGTACTTTTCCGCCCGTTCCCGCAGGCCCTCCAGGAAGGCCGGAGGCGTTGGCAGGTAGCCGCCGTCGCCAAGTGCCGGTTCGATCAGGAACGCTGCGGTGTCCTTCGGATCGGTCCGGGTCTGCAGCAGGTAGTCCAGTTCCTGCAGGGCGAACGCGACGGCGGTGTCTTCGTCCCAGCCATAGCGGTAGGCGTAGGGGAAGGCGGCCATGTGGACGCCGGCCATGAGCGGTGCGAAGCCGGCGGAGAACTTGGTGCCCGCCGTCGTCAGGGATGCTGCGGCGACGGTGCGGCCGTGGAAACCGCCCTGGAACACCACAATGTTGGGCCGTCCCGTGGCCATGCGGGCCAGCCGGACGGCGGCCTCGACAGCTTCCGAGCCGGAGTTCGCGTAGAACACTGAATCCAGTCCTGCCGGAAGGACCTCCCCGAGCTTTTCCGTCAGTTCCAGCAGCGGTTTGTGCATAACGGTGGTGTACTGGGCGTGGATGATCTTCCCGACCTGTTCCCGGGCGGCTTCCACCACCTTCGGATGGCAGTGCCCGGTGCTGGTCACGCCGATGCCGGTGGTGAAGTCCAGGTAGTCCCGGCCGTCGGTGCCGTGGATCCAGCACCCGAGGGCGTGGTCCACAATCACGGGAGTGGCTTGTTTCAGGGCGGGGCTGAGGGAAGTCATGCGGCCATGATGCAGGTCACGTATGTCTATTGTCAACAATCCTTCAATGGGGATACGGTTGCGGCGTGAGTAACACTGTGAGCACTCCCAGCGTGGTCATCCTCGCTGCATCCGGTCAGTCCCTGCCCTGCAATCTCGCGGAAATCGAGGCTCTGGCGGACGTGAGCATCACCGATGCCGCGGGCCTGCCGGCGGCGTTGCCCGGAGCACAGGTGCTGTTCCTCTGGGACTTTTTCTCCTCTGCCCTGGCCGACGCCTGGCCTTACGCCGACTCCCTGGAATGGATCCATGTGGCCGCTGCCGGAGTGGACGCCATGCTGTTCGAGGAACTGCGCTGCTCCCCCGTGCTGCTCACCAACGCGCATGGGATCTTTGACCGGCCGATCGCCGAGTTTGTCCTCGCGTCGGTCCTCGCCCACGACAAGCAGCTGCACCTGTCCAAGCGGCTGCAGCAGGACTCCGTGTGGCAGCACCGCGAACTCACCGGCACCTACGGCTCCAGCGCCCTGGTGGTGGGCACCGGAGGCATAGGCCGGGCCACCGCACGGCTGCTGCGCGCCGTCGGGCTCTCCGTCCGCGGTGCCGGGCGGAGCGCCCGCGAGGACGACCCGCACTTCGGCACGGTGATCCCCAGCGCAGAACTGGCGGAACACGCCGGCTGGGCGGACCACGTGGTCCTCGCCGCGCCGCTCACCGACCAGACGCGGGACCTCGTGGACGACGCCGTCCTGGCCGCCATGAAACCCTCCGCCCACCTGGTGAATGTGGGCCGCGGCGCCCTGGTGGATGAAGATGCCCTGCTGCGGGCCCTGCGCACCGGGTCGATTGCCGCTGCGTCGCTGGACGTCTTCCGCGAAGAGCCACTGCCCGCCTCGCATCCCTTTTGGGGCATGGAGAACGTGCACCTCTCTGCGCACATGAGCGGAGACATCGCCGGCTGGCGGGACACCCTGGCCCGGCAGTTCGCCGCAAACCTGCTGCGCTTCACCGCCGGGGAGTCCCTGGCCGGTGTGGTGGACAAGCAGCGCGGTTATGTGAGCTCATCCTCATAATCACAGGTCCAGTTCGTCCCCAGTCACGGAGGTACCCGCTTGCTGTTCAGCTCCGAGGAATACGACGCCCGGCTGTCCGGGGTCCGACGGCGCATGGCCCGGCAGGGACTCTCCGCCCTGCTGGTCACCGACCCGGCCAACCTCTACTACCTCACCGGCTACAACGCCTGGTCCTTCTACACACCGCAGGTACTGTTCGTGCCCGCCGAAGGTCCGCTGCTGTTCTTCACCCGGGAAATGGACGCGTCCGGCGCGTCCCGCACCAGCTGCCTGCCGGCCGAAAACATTGTGGGCTACCCGGAGAGGTACGTGCACCGCCCGCACCTGCACCCCTTCGACTGGGTGTCCTTCGCCCTCCGTGAGCGCGCCCTGATCGCCCCGGCGGCAGCGGGCTGCGTGGGCCTGGAAATGGACTCGCACTTCTTCTCCCCCAAGGCCTACCGGTCACTGGTCAACGCCCTGCCGGAGTGGACCCTGGTGGACAGCTTCGAGCTGGTGAACTGGGTCCGGGCAGTGAAATCCCCCGCTGAAGTGGAACTCATGCGCTCCGCTGCCCGGATTTGCGACGCCGCCATGGCCGCCGCGGTGGAGACGATCGACGTCGGCGTCCGCCAGTGCGACGCCGCCGCGGCCATCAGCCGGGCGCAGATCACCGGCGTCGAGAACCTGGGCGGCGACTATCCGGCGATCGTGCCGATGCTCCCCACCGGTGAAGCCGCGGACACCCCGCACCTGACCTGGAGCGATGAACGGTTCACGGCCGGGCAGGCCGTGGTCATCGAGCTGGCGGGCGCCTACCGCCGCTACCACGCCCCGCTGGCCCGCACACTGGTGCTCGGCACCCCGCAGGACCGGCTCGCCAAACTGTCCGACGCCGTCGGGGACGCCCTGAACTCAGTGCTCACGGAGATCCAACCCGGTGTTCCGGTCCACGAACTGGCCCGGACCTGGAACCGGACCCTGGCCAAGTACAACCTGGAGAAACCTTCCCGGATCGGCTATTCCATCGGCATCGGGTATCCGCCGGACTGGGGTGAGCGGACCATCTCCATCCGTTCCGAAGACGAAACCATCCTCACGGAGAACATGACCTTCCACCTGATTGGCGGAATGTGGATGGACGGCTACGGCTACGAACTCTCCGAATCCATCCGGGTCAGCGCCGACGGCGTCGAAACCCTCACCAGCTTCCGGCAGGAACTGCTCCTGAAAGGCAACTAGCCCATGACCCTGAACTCCTTCGCCGCCCGCGCCGGCGCCACGCTGCCGCTGGCCGACCGCGCCGCCGGACTGGTGGGCTCCGTAATTGACTCCAGCACCTCCCTGCTGGCCTCCCAGACACACGACATTGTCCGCTTCGCCATGGGCTCCCCGGCGGATGAAGCCGTGCCGCTGGAGGAGTTCCGGGACATCGCCGCGCAGGTGCTGGACCACAGCTCCTTCACCTACGGCGCCACCGAAGGCGAACCGGGGCTCCTGGACGCCCTGGTGGACTACCTTTCAGACACTTCCGATCCCGCCGACCCCAGCCGCGTCACCATCACCGCCGGCGGTATGCAGGGACTGGACCTGGCCTGCAAGATCTTCATCAATCCCGGTGACCTGGTGATTGTTGAAAGCCCCACCTACACCAACGGCAGCGCCACGGCCCTGAGCTACGGCGCCGAACTGCTGGAGGCCCCGGTGGACCAGGACGGCTTGATCGTGGAGGCGCTCCCCGACCTCGTGGCAGCGACCGGCCGAACCCCCAAAGCCATCTACACCATTCCCAACTTCCAGAATCCGGCCGGGGTCACCCTGTCCCTGCCGCGCCGGCAGCGGCTGCTGGAACTCGCTCACGGGTGGAACGCCGTGATCATCGACGACGATCCCTACGGGCTGCTGCGCTTCGAGGGTGAGGACCTGCCCTCCCTGCAGGCGCTCAGCCCGGGCGATCCGCTGCTCTTTTCGGTCCGCACGTTCTCCAAGATCCTGGCACCGGGCCTGCGGGTGGGCTGGGTGGACACCGACCCGTCCCTGCGGCAGCTGGTCATCAACGCCAAGCAGGCCATGGACACCTGCACGAACGTTCCTGCGCAGCACCTGGTGGCGGAGTTCATCCGGCGCGGCGGCCTGGATAACCATCTGGACGGGCTGCGCACCGAGTACAAGCGCCGCAAGGACGCTATGCAGGCCAACCTGCACCGCCACCTCGGCAGCCGGATCACCACCACGGATCCTGAGGGAGGCTTCTTCCTCTGGCTCACCCTGCAGGGGCAGGATGCCCGCATTTCCACCCAGAAGCTGTTCGAGACGGCGCTGGCAGAAGGGGTGGCCTTCATTCCGGGACCGGCGCTTTCTCCCAGCGGGAAGTTCGACGACGCCCTCCGGCTCTGCTTCGCATCCACCACTCCCGAGCGGGCCGAGGAAGGCATCATCCGGCTGAAACGTGCCATGGACCGGGAACTTGCTGGGCTCGACGCCGGGGCAGGCGTGTGAGCGTTCAGTCCTCCCTTGCGGAAGATGCCGTCCTGGGGCTGATCCCGGAAACCGAGCTGGTGGCCCTGGCCTCTGACCTGGTGGCAGCCGGCGGCGAAAACCCCGGTGGAACCGAAGCCGCCACCGTCCAGGTGCTGGCGGATTTTGCCCGGGCGGCCGGACTGGAGGTAGCAGTCACGGAGGTCGCTCCCGGCCGGCCGAACCTCACGGCCATGCTGCCGGGCGGCACCCGGCCGGGCCTGCTCTTTCTGGGCCATTCCGACGTCGTGCCCGCAGGTGTCGGCTGGGACCGGCCGGCGTTTGACCCGTACGTGCGGGACGGCCGCCTGGTGGGACGCGGGTCCACGGACATGAAGGGCGGGCTGGCGGCGGTGCTCATTGCGCTGCGCGCGCTGCGGGCTGCCGGAGTTGAGCTGTCCGGGCCGATGGCTCTGGCCTGCACTGTGGATGAGGAAGACCTGGGCCTGGGGATCCGGGCCTTTACAGCAGCGGCCGGTCCGTTCCCCTATTCAGCCTGTGTGGTGGCCGAGCCGACCGACCTCGAAACGGTCATTGCCTGCCGCGGGGACAGCTATCTGGAACTGACAGTGACCGGAAAGCCGGCGCACTCCGGCCGCCCGGCGGACGGGCGCAACGCGATCGACGCTGCCGCCCGGATCCTGGATCTGATCCGCCGGGACCATGCCCGGCTGCAGGGTTCGGCGGATCCGCTGCTGGGCGCGGGGTCCTGGAACGCCGGACTCATCCGCGGCGGCACCGGAACCTCCATGGTGGCCGGTTCCTGCACCCTGTCCCTGGACCGAAGGCTGATGCCGGATGAGGATCCGGAGGTGATCCGGGAAGCGCTGCTGGCCGATATTCGTGCCGCTGGAATTGCGGCGGACGGAATGACCGTGGATGCGGCGGTGACCATGGAGATGCCTGGGTTCCACACTGAGCCCGACCATCCGCTGGTGGCCAATGCCGTTGGCGCCCTGGCTCAGCTGGGGATGGACAGCCCTGTCACGGGCTGGACCGCGGCGTGCGACGGCGGGTTCATTGCCCGGGACTTCGGCGTGCCGGTGATCGTGATGGGTCCAGGCGGCCTCAACGACCAGGCCCATCAGGTGAACGAGTCAGTGAGCGTGACAGAACTTGTGACTGCGGCGAAGGCCTATGCGCTGATGTGCCTGCGGCACAGGCCTATACGCTGAAGCACCTACGGCACAGGCACATCAGCTGACGCGCCTACGGCACAGGCCAGCTACGCCGTGGCCGGCTCGGGATTCCCGCCGCCGGTGAGCCGCTCCAGCGCATCGTCCATGTGCCGGATGAGCAGCCTGCCCACCAGCTCCTGGTCGCCCTTGGCCAGCGCATCCGCGATGGCCTGGTGCTCCCCCACCCGGGTATGCGGATCCGGATAGCGCCGCTCAAGGGCGGTGAGGCACATCCGCGTCTCGGTCAGCAGGGTGTTGTGGATCCGGGTCAGCCGCGGGCTTTCCGCTGCGGAGACCAGGGCGGAGTGGTAGTCCATGTCTGCCTCGGACATCGCATCTAGGTCCGCTTTGTCGGCTGCTTTCTTCATGGCCTTTACTACCCGGGACAGTCCTGCGGCTACAGCCTTGCCGCCGTTCTTTTGCAGGATCAGCTCAGCCGCGGCGCGTTCTACGGCGGTGCGGGCCACATACATATCCCGCACTTCCTCCTCCGTCATGGTGATCACGAAGATTCCGCGGTTGCGGATACTGATCAGCAGGCCCTCCTGGGTGAGTCGCTGCATGGCTTCCCGCAGCGGTCCGCGGCTCACGCCAAGCTCCCGGGCCAGCTCGGTTTCCACCAGTTGGCTGCCGGCCGGAATTTGTCCGCGGCCAATGGCGGACCGGAGCTTTCCGGCGATGATCGAGGGCGTTGACTCGCGTACCAGGGGATCGAAAATTGCCAACGCAAACCACACTTCGCTCGGGGCCTTCCGGGGCCGTGCGGGTCCGGTGAAGGCAGCTCTCTAAACTTGTAGACAATCCTACAGGGACCGGCCGCCTGAGTCTGCAGTCAATTCGACGCACGACTGCCACAGGTGCTGCTGCGCGGAGGAGGGATCCTCCGCGCCGGTGCCTGCCGACGGGGCCCGCCGGGGCGTTGCGTAACACCAACCTCATGTGACGTACGACTCATGCAAGAATGTGAGAGCAAGGACGCAAAGAAGCGCCAGGGCCTTCTGGATTCGTCCGTGCAGCTGGCACCGCATTCTCGAGGAGACACTTGATCAACGAAGAAAAGACCGTCCTGCAGGCATCTGCGAACGTCTTCCGGGCCCACGGGATGACCACCATCTTCGGCAACCCCGGATCCAACGAACTGCCTTTCCTGGCCGGTCTGGGCAAGGATTTCACGTTCGTCCTGGGCCTGCACGAGCAGGTTGTGGTGGGGATGGCAGAGGGTTACGCCCGGGTGACGGGACGACCGGTCCTGGTCAACCTGCACGCTGCCTCCGGAACCGGAAACGCGATGGGAGCTTTGACGAACGCGCACTACGCGCATGTTCCGCTGGTCCTGCTCGCCGGCCAGCAGGTGCGCCGCACCGTGGGCCAAGAGACCATGCTCGCGAACGTGGATGCCGGAATGCTGACGTATCCCCTCACCAAATACGCGCATGAACCGCTCGCGGCGGCTGACGTTCCCCGCACCCTGTCCCAGGCCGTGCTGGAGGCCACCACCCATCCGCAGGGTCCGGTCTATGTCTCCGTCCCCCTGGATGACTGGGGCCAGCCAGCGCTTCCCGACGACGCCCTGCTCACCTCCCGGTCCGTGACCGTCGCCGGTGGCCTCCCCACTGACCTGGCTCAGGAGCTCGTGGGCGCCGTCGACCAGGCCCGGAACCCGGCGCTGGTGCTCGGTCCCCAGGTGGACGCAGCGGCCATTCAGGATCCGGAGGTCTACTCCCAGGTGGTGCGCCTAGCCGAGCACCTCAATGCGACCGTCTACATAGCCCCCTCCCCTCCGCG
>NZ_JAXIOO010000042.1:0-29495 GCF_049311065.1 Arthrobacter sp. 7Tela_A1
CCTCGGGGCGCCCGGTCCAGCCGCCACCCCCTCGTATCCCGGCCCGTTCCCGCCCCCCGCGGGGGGGTTACGGGCCTTTCTGTCTGCCCAAGACGCCCGGGGTCTCCGCACCCGGGAACCAACCAGACTAAAATTCACGTCATGCATCACCACGACGACGCACCCCCGCCGCAGGACCCGGACGCCTTCTGGGACGGCTTCTACCGCGAGAAGGACCAGGTCTGGAGCGGTAACCCCAACGCCCTGCTCGTGCGGGAAATCGAGGGCCTGAACCCGGGCACTGCCTTGGAGCTCGGGTGCGGTGAAGGAGCCGACGCCGTCTGGCTGGCCAGGCAGGGCTGGCAGGTTACCGGCATGGACATCTCATCCGTGGCACTGGAACGCGCTGCTTCCCACGCCCGGGACGCCGGCGTCGGCGACCTGACCACGTGGGTCCAGGCCGACCTCGCGGACTGGGCCCTGAATGCTCCGGAAACCGGTCCCGGCTACGATCTGGTCTGCGCCCAGTATCTGCACTCCCCCACCGAACTTCCCCGGGATGCGATCCTGCAGCGCGCCGTGGCAGCCGTGGCACCGCGCGGACGCCTGCTCGTCGTTGGACACCAGGACTTTCCGCCGTGGGGCCGCCATCCGGCCCCCGATCCGGCGCTGCCGACGGCGGTCGAACTTGCCGCGGCGCTGGGACTGGACGCTCTGGGCTGGGAGATTGAAACAGCCGAGGCCATCCCGCGCACCGTAGACGGGCCGGAGGGCCAGCAGGCAGTCGTCCATGACAACGTGCTGCTAGCCCGCCGCGGCGTGTGAACTCGCCGCAGTAGGTCTTTAGGCCCGGCCAGCGCAGCGGGCAGGCAAGGACTTATGCTGCCCAGGCGTGCGGTGCCGGTCGGCGCGCCCCGGGAAGGGCGACGTTGGCCCGCCATTCGGCGATCCATTCCGGCAGCTCGAGATCTTCCGGAGGACGCCTTCCGGCGGCAGCAAAGATTTCCTCATTCGTGACCGGCCCCTTCTTGGACACCATGCGGGTGGCGATGACGGCGCTGGCGTAGATCTCGCCGTCGGCAACCATGCGCTGTTCGAAGTAGATCGCCCGCTCGTCGAAGCCGACGATCTTCGTCTCGATGCTGTACCGCTGCCACGGCCCCAGCGATTTGCGGAAGCTGATGGTCTCGTTGCTGACCACCGGACCCCAGCCCTTGCGCCGCATCTCCGCCCAGAAGCCGCTGCGGATCATCAGGTCAAACCGGCCCAGGTCCATGAGGGAAAGGTACATGCCGTTGTTGACGTGGTTGGCAATGTCCAGGTCGGTGGGCAGGACCCGCATGGGCAGTGAGGAAGTATCGAAAATGTCCAGCTGCGGCCTGCGGCGGCGTGCGGTCAACAGGAGGAGCAGGGTGCGAAAGATCAGGTGCATGCGGCTATATTACCCGTCAGTAACATAGCTGCCTAGGGTGTGCTCTCTGGAAAGTCCGCCGGTGGGTCCATCTGAGGGCCCGCTACTCGTTACAGAAAGCCGCTGCGGTGCTATGACTCGGGGCATGAGTGAGCAATTCAAAGTGGGCGACCGGGTGCGGTGGAACTCGCGCACAGGCTCCGTCACGGGGGAAATCACTGAGGTTCACACCTCTGACTTCGAGTTCATGGGACGCCGGCGGCTGTGTTCGGAGGAGGAGCCGCAATACAAGGTGCGCAGTGACGCCACCGATCTGCACGCTGTTCACCGTGCAGATGCGTTGAAACGGCTCGGCTAAACCGAAAACGCGACGGCGGCCGCCCGGGTGGGCAACCGCCGTCGTACGTTTCCTGCCTGGCTCTGCGACGTCAGCGGCGGGAGGCGTCCCGTTCGCGGAGCTTCGCCAGGACGTGCTCTTCTGCGTCAGGTCCGGGCTTGATGCCGCCCGGGATCCGGAAGAACATCGCCAGGCCGATGACCCACCAGAGACCGAACAGCAGCCACGGCTGCACGCCCAGGGCCGCAGGCATGCCGGGCATGTAGAGGCTGAACAGGGCAGTGCCCAGAATGGCCGCCGCGACGCCGATGGCGATGCCTCCCTTACCCTTGCCGCCGACACGCAGCGGCCGGTCCATTCCGGGTTCACGCTTGCGCAGGATCAGGAAGGACACAGCGACCAGCGTGTAGGCGAGGACGATGCTCGGGGCACCGGAATCCACCAGCCAGCCGAGCATCTGCGCACCGCCGAAGGGTGCCAGGACACTGAGTCCGCCGATGAACAGCAGCGCGTTGTGCGGGGTGTGGTACTTCGGGTGCAGGCGGCCGAACCACGCCGGAAGCATGCCCGAGCGGGCCAGTGAGTACATCAGCCGTGAGGCACCCATCAGCAAGGAGTTCCAGGACGTCAGGATGCCTGCGATGCCGCCGGCGATCAGGACCTTGGCCATCAAATCGGAGTTGAACATGGCTCCGACGGCGTCTGCTGTGGCGATATCGGTGCCGGCCAGGTCACCTGCGGACATGGCGGAGGACGTCGTGAGGATGACCATCACGTACCAAATGGTCGCGAGGATGACGGCAATGACCACGAGCCGGCCGATCTGCCGTGCAGGGATGTTCACTTCCTCGGCGGACTGCGGAATGACGTCGAAGCCGATGAACAGGAACGGCACCACCACCAGCACGGCAAAGAAACCGTTCATGCCCCCGGTGAACCAGGGATCCATGTTCGCAGCGCTGCCGCCGGTGAAAGATCCGGCGATCATGACCAGTCCGATGGCCAGCAGGAACAGCACAACGAACGTCTGCACGATGCCGGCTTCCTTCACGCCCCGGATATTGATCCAGGTGATGACGACGGCGGCGAGCGCACCGACCAGCGCCCAGGTCAGGTGCACCTCAAAACCGGCAACTGTCCAGAGCGGAATCTGGCTGAGGTTGGGGAAGATGTACTGCACCGTGCGCGGCAGTGCCACCGCTTCGAAGGCCACGATCGTGACGTAACCGCCGATGATCGCCCACGAGCCGATGAAGGAGGTGCGCGGACCCATGGCCCGCAGGATGTAGTTGTGCTCCCCGCCTGCCTTGGGCATGGCTGCGCACAGTTCTGCGTAGGTCAGGCCGACAATCGCCATGATGGCGCCGCCGGTGAGCATGGCCAGGATCGCTCCGCCGGTACCGGCGCTGGAGAGCCAGTCGCCCGTGAGCACGACCCAGCCGAAGCCGATCATTGCGCCGAAGCCGAGGGCCAGGACATCCATCCGGCCCAGGACCTTCCTCAGCGAGGGTTCAGCCGTATTCTGTGCGGACACGCCGACACCCCCTTTCTGTAGAGCTGTGCCGCTTAGGGCACCGAAAGTAAATTGCCCACTTACGTTACTGGCGCGGTGAATGGCTGCCTAATGTTTCGCGCGGTTTCAGGGGGCCTGGGGAAAGGGTTATACGGCCTGGATAGGGTCCAGCCGCGAAGCAAGCTTGCCGGTCCGTGCTGTTCGCGCCGAAGGCGAGCCGGGTCAGTCCACCGTGTAGATTTCCAGCCGCACCTCATTCGGGAGGCGGACGCCGGTGCCAATCAGGATCCGGCTGGAGAGCCACGCCCAGGCGCCGCCGTCGGGCGCTTCGATCTTCGGGGCGCAGCGGAAGTAGATTCGCTCCGGGTCCACAGGCTCGCCGCGCAGCAGGGCGGCAATATCCTCCTCGCTGCCCGAGCGCAGTCCGAAGTTGTTCACATAGAGCCGTTCGCCGTCGTCCGTTTCTATGGCGTATTTAGCTTCCAGCTCCGTCAGCGTGGAAGTGCGGAGCAGCTGGTAGTCCGCGCCGGCGGGGAGGACAGTGCCCCGCAGTGCAGGGCCTTCCACCTTTCCTCCGAGGATGGGGATGATGCGCCGCAGTCCGGCTGCAGTTTGGCCAACCTCGAGGGGCTCGCCCACTTCAACGGAAACGGTGGCCAGGTACGAAAGAGCAGGAGCAGCGGGAAACATGTCCATGAGGCTATCGCCTGCAGCCGTCATTGCGCGATGGCACTTTTTCCAACATCAGAGGCCGGTTTTATACCGTTGACCTTCTCAACTAATGCTCTGATAGTTGGTCCATGAACGCCTGCCGGCTGCAGGCTCAGGCCACGCTGCAATGGAGGAGCAATGAGTCCCACGGTTACGAATACCGGAAATTCCGGAGTCAGCACCGTAAAACGGCGGCGCGATCTGGTTGCCGTGAACATCGGCAATACCCTGGAGTGGTTCGACTGGAACATCTATGCGATCTTCGCGCCGTTCTTTGCCGCGCAGTTCTTCAAAACGGATAACCCGGTTTCGGCTCTCCTCTCCACGCTGGCCATTTTTGCCGTCGGTTTTCTCATGCGGCCCATTGGCGGCTGGCTCTTTGGACGGATCGCGGATGAAAGAGGCCGGCGCTTTAGCCTGACGCTCGCGATTGCCCTGGCTGCACTGGGCAGCCTCGTCATTGCCGTAGCACCGAATTTCGATGCCATTGGGGTCTTTGCCTCCATTCTTCTTTTGCTCGCCCGGCTGGTTCAGGGCCTTTCCCACGGTGGCGAAACCGGTTCAGCCTTCACCTACCTTGCTGAAGTGGCACCGGAAGGGCGGCGCGGTCTCTGGGCTTCCAGCCCGTGGATCGGCGTTGGTGTCGGGTCCATGCTGGCCACCGGCCTGGGTGCCATCCTCACCGCCGTGCTCTCGGAAGAGGACATGGCCAGCTACGGATGGCGCATACCCTTCGCAATCGGTGCACTACTGGGGCTCTACGCCATCTACATCCGCCGCACCATGAGCGAGTCCTCTGTCTATGAAGCCAACGCTGCATCCAAGACCGACCACGAGACCGGCATCCGCTGGACCCTCAGGCAGCTTGCAGCCAACCGACGCGGCACCCTGCAGATTGTGGGACTGACCATTAGCGGCGTGGTGGCCTTCTACACCTGGTTCATTTTTGCGCCCGGTTATGCAGTGTCGGTGCACGGCATGAATCCGACGTCGGCACTTGTCGCGGGACTCTGCGGACAGGCGGTGTTCCTGCTGGCTATTCCGCTCATGGGCGCGGCGTCCGACCGCTGGGGACGCCGTCCGGTGCTGCTGGTCTTCAGCATCGGCTTCTTCATCGCGGCCATTCCGTTGGAGTTTGGCCTGGGTTCCAGCCCGTTCTCACTGTTCGGAACGGTCGCCCTGGCTTCCATTCTCCTGGCCGCCAACTGCGCTCCGCTGGGTGCGGTGTTCGCCGAACTGGTTCCTACCCGCCTCCGGGCCACCCTGATCGGCATTGCCTACGCGACCTCAGGAGCCGTCTTCGGAGGCACCGCACCGTACTTGAACACCTGGCTCTCGAGCATCGGGCTGCATGTGATATTTGTTGTCTACATCATGGTCCTTTGCGCCGTCAGCACGGTGGTGATCCTGACTATGCCCGAGACCCGGAACCGCAGCCTGGACTAGCCCATGGTCCCGGCCGGGACACCGGGCCCCAGTTTCCAGGCGGTACCGATGAGCCAGTTCACCCTTCGCCAGCTGCGCTACTTCTGTGCCATCGCTTCCACCGGAAGCATCAGTGCTGCTGCCGCCAGGGAACATGTGTCCCGGTCGGCCATGGCAGCGGCGTTGGACGAGCTGGAGCGGATCCTGAAATCCCAGCTGTGCACCCGGCACAAATCGCACGGAGTGGTGCTCACTGCCAGCGGCCAGTACGTGTTTGAACAGGCGCTTTCACTTCTCCGGTCTGCGGACAACCTCGAGGCCACGGCCGGGGCTCGTGAACTGGCGGGACCACTCGCCGTCGGCTGTTATCCGTCCTTGGCCCCCACGATCCTGCCGCAGCTGGTGAAGCACTTCGAACGGCTGCACCCGGAGGTGGAACTGAGCATTCATCCCACAGACCAGGAGACCCTGCTGCAGCAACTCAAGGCCGGAGACCTGGAACTGGCGATCATGTACAACATGCATCTGGACCGCAGGGTGGAAACCGCATGGCTGTATGACACTGCCATGCACGTGATCCTCGCTGCCGGGCATCCGCTCGCTGACTGCGACGTCGTAAGGGCCAAGGATCTGGAAAACGAACCAATGATCCTGCTCGACGCGCCGCCCAGTGCTGACGACATCCTGTCCTACTTCACGGCCCAGGGACTCTCCCCCACCATCCGGCACCGGACCCGCCACTTCGAACTGGCCCGGTCACTGGTGGCACAGGGGCTGGGTTACTCACTGTTCATCCAGCGCCCGCGGAACCCTTCAAGCTACGAAGGCCTGCCGGTCCTGGCCCGGGCGCTGGATCCGCAGCCCCATCTGGAACGGGTATCCGTTGTCTGGCCGGCCGGACGGACGTTGTCGGCCAAAGCCCGGCGTTTCATCGAGCTGGCGCAGCAGAACGTTGCGTCCTACGCTCCCGAGCCCCTGTACCCCACAACGGCGGAGGGCACGGGAACCGGTTGCCCGCAGCCCGCGCCTACGTCAGCCGGTTGAACGCCAGCTGTGCCAGGGCGGCAGCCTGGTCGCCCAGCACAGAGTCGTCGAAGAGCACCCGCGGGGAATGGTTCCAGGCAGCCGTAGCGGGATCAACCTCGGGCGGGGTAGCTCCAAGGAACAGGTACGTCCCCGGAATCTTCTGCAGCACCAGGGAAAAGTCCTCCGAGCCCATGAGCGGATCCCGGGACTGAAGAACCCTCTCCTCACCGAAGAGCTCACGCAGCTCCCGCATGGCTTCGAACGTCCGGGACGGATCGTTCTCGGTCATCGGATAGAGGATCTCGAAGCCGACCTCTGCGGTGCAGCCATGGGCGGCCGCAATACCGTCGGCGAGCGCCTTGGTCTCGACAATCAGCCGGTCCACGGATTCAGCCGAGAGTGTGCGGACGCTGGCGCCCAGGCTCGCGCTGTCGGGGATGACGTTGATGGCGCGGCCGGCCTCCAGCTGGGTCACTGTCAGGACGATCGGATCGAAGACAGAGAACTTCCGGGTAGCCATGACCTGCAGGGCGGCGGCAATCTCAACGAGGGCCGGAACGGGGTCCAGCGCGTTGTGCGGCTGGGATCCGTGGCCGCCGGAGCCGTGGACGGTAATCCGAAGCTCGTTGGCTCCCGCCATCAGGGTATTGGGCTTGGTGCGGAAAACACCGAGCGGACCGGGGCGGACGTGGATGCCGTAGGCCGCGACGGGCCGTTCCCCGGCGGCTTCGAGGACGCCCTCCTCAATCATCAAGCCGGCACCGCCGTCGCCCTCTTCCCCCGGCTGGAACATAAAGACGACGCTCCCGGACAGGTCCCTCTGCTGGGCGGCCAGCAACCGGGCCGCCCCAACCAGGCCGGCCACGTGCAGGTCATGCCCGCAGGCGTGCATCGCGCCGTTTGTCGAGGCGTACTCGAGGTCCGTCAGTTCGTCGACCGGCAGCGCGTCCATGTCCCCGCGCAGCAGGACGGCGGGACCTTCTTCTCCTCCACGCAGCACCGCGGTCACCGAGCTCAAGGCGGTACCGGTGGTGATTTCCAAATCCAGCCCGTCCAGCGCATCAAGGATCTTCTGCTGGGTCCTGGGCAGGTGGAGGCCTACCTCCGGCTCGCGGTGCAGGTCCCGGCGCAGCGAAACCAGCCCCGGAAGCAGGGCTTCTCCTTCGGAAGCAAACATGTCCATCCTCACCGCTCGTCCAACCTGTGCGGGGCTCTCCCCCTGTGGAAGTAAACCACTCCCGCGGGCTGCCAACTACCGCTCACACCTGCACAGCACTCGCCCTGCACACAATCCGCGGCCGCAGCGAACCTGCCCAGTTCCATCGCACGACGGATCCGCAGGCAGCCCTGCCCGCCTAAACTGATCGCCATGATTGAAATCCAGGCCCCCGGTCCGGACGCAGCCCAGCAGGGCGCCTCGGGGCATGGCACCGCCACGCCGGGCAAGCCCTTCCACAGCCAGCGGCTGACGGACCGGTTCCGCAGGTTCCGGCTCAGCCTCCCCTGGCACGCGGAAGACTGGGAGCGTCCCGTGCCCGGGCCGGAGGGACTGCGCCGGGACCTGATCGGGGTCTCCATCGCCATGGTGCTCAGCGCCCTCATGCTGGAGTTCCTGCGCGGCTTCGCGTTCGGAGACGGGGATTATGGAAATCCCTGGGTGCAGCACCTGCTGCAGGCGTGCATCTTCGTCCCGCTGGTTTTCCGCCGCCGGTTCCCCGTTGCGGTCATGCTGGCGTGCTCGGGCATTTTCCTAGCCGTCGGCGTTGCCGTTCCGCTTGTCAGCCAGACCCTGGGCTTCCAGGCCGCCTACTTCGCTTCGCTCTACAGCGCCGTGGCCTGGGCCAGGAACCGCCGGATACTCTGGCTCGGGGTCACCGTCGTGGTGGCGGCAATGTTCCTGTGGATTATCTTCGGGCTCACCGTTTCCAGCGGCATGGATGAGATCATGCGGAGCTTCGGTGTCACGGAGGGGGAGATCTACGGGATGTTCCCGCCCCTGACCTCGTACTCCTTGTACACGTTCATGGTCAACGGCGCTTACTTCGGCGGGGCGATTATGTTCGGCATGAGCTCCTGGCGCAGCGCCCATCAGCGCGAACAGCTGGCAGAGCTGGCCTTCCAGCTGGAAGCCCAGTCGGTTGACCTGGCGCGGAAGGCAGTAATCGAAGAGCGCCTCCGCATCGCCCGCGAACTGCACGACGTCGTCGCGCACCACATTTCCGTCATCGGGGTCCAGGCCGCAGCGGCCCGGCGGGTGATGGTGAAAAAGCCCGAAGCAGCCGCCGGCGCCCTGCAGACCATCGAAGCTTCCTCGCGTGACGCCGTGGCAGAAATGCGCTCCCTGCTCGGCGTCCTGCGTTCCTCGGATGCACAGAACCCGGATGAACCGGCCCAGCGGCGGCCTGAACCCGGCATCGACGACCTGCCGGCACTGTTCGAGGACTATCGTGCCAACGGACTTGCGATCGCTTTCAGCCAGGTGGAGGAAGAACCCGGCCTGCTGGCCAGTCTGCCCGCACCTTTGGCGCTCTCTGTCTACCGGACCATCCAGGAATCGCTCGCCAACGTGCGCCGGCACTCCACGGCCGCCGGCGCCGTCGTCGCGCTGCGTACGGGAACGTCCCCCATGCCCGACGGCGAGCCGCAGCGGTGGGTGGAAGTGGAAACGGTCGACGACGGCCGGCCCCGCCCAGGCACCGCTGGTTCCGGTTACGGACTGCGCGGGATCGCCGAGCGGGCCGTGCTGCACGGCGGGATGACAGACATTGGACCGCGCGACGTCGGCGGTTGGCGGGTACGCGTCCGCTTCCGCGTGCGCTGAACCTCGTTACTTCATGTGCATCCCCTTTTCCACTGATGCCGATAGTTTGAGAGGGGGCGGCACCGGGCTGCCGAGAGAACTGTGAAGGATATCCATGGAACCGATCCGTTTGCTGCTCGCTGACGACCAGGCGCTGGTACGCGCAGGCTTCGCCATGATGCTCTCGGTCGAAGAGGAAATCGAGGTGGTCGGCGAGGTCGCCAACGGGCAGGAAGCAGTCGACTTCGCCGCAGCCCACCCCGTGGACATCATCCTCATGGACGTCCAGATGCCGGTGCTCGACGGCATCCGGGCGACGGAACAGATCGTGGGCGCCGGCCGCGCCAAGGTCATCATCCTGACAACGTTCGAACGCGATGACTATCTCTTCGACGCCATCCGCGCCGGGGCGAGCGGCTTCCTGCTCAAGAATGCCGACCCTGACGACCTCGTGGATGCCGTGCACGCTGTGGCCGGGGGCCACGCACTGCTGGCTCCGGAAGTGACCGTGCGTGTCATCGAACGGTTCGCCCGCCAGCTTGATGAGGAACAGCAGGCCTCCGGCGTTCCGGCGACGCAGGCCACAGCTGTCCAGCAGCCTGATCCGGCGCAGCAGAAACTGCTGGCCTCCCTGACCGCCCGCGAGCGCGAAGTCCTGGAGCTCGTGGCCACCGGGCTGAGCAACGCCGAAATCGCGTCCCGCATGTTCGTCGCAGAGGCAACCGTCAAAACCCACGTCTCGAACCTGCTGGGCAAGATCCAGGTCCGGGACAGGGTCCAGGCCGTGGTCTTCGCGTACGAGTCCGGGCTCATTCTTGCGGGTGACACCGGCCGCGGAGCCTCGGACTGATCTTCACCCGCACGGCCGATCCGGCGAGCAGGGGACTTTCCTAGGGTTGAGGAAAGCAGTCATCCCAACTCTTCCGGTCCGCCGGGCAAAGGAGCAGTTCCCCATGCTGCAGGTCCGCAGTCTCACCCGCCGGTTCGGTGAGAAAACCGCCGTCGATGCGGTGACGTTCGACATCCCCTCCGGCCAGATGACCGGGTTCGTCGGTGCCAACGGTGCCGGCAAGACGACCACGATGCGCATGATCATGGGCGTCCTCAAGGCGACGTCCGGCGACGTGCTGCTCGACGGCGAGCCGCTCACCGCGCAGGCCCGTTCAACCTTCGGCTACATGCCGGAAGAGCGCGGCCTCTACCCCAAGCAGCCGATCCTGGACCAGCTGGTCTACCTCGGCCAGCTGCACCGGATGAGCCAGGCGGACGCCAAAAAGGGCGCCATTGACCTGCTGGACCGGTTCGGGCTGGCCGGAAGGACCAAGGACAAGCTGGAATCGCTGTCCCTGGGCAACCAGCAGCGCGTGCAGATCGCTGCCTCCCTGCTGCACAAGCCCAGCGTCCTGATCCTGGATGAGCCCTTCTCCGGCCTGGACCCTGTCGCTGTCGATTCCATGGTGGAACTGCTGCGGGAACGCACCTCCGCGGGCGTACCCGTGCTCTTCTCCAGCCACCAGCTGGACCTTGTGGACAGGCTCTGCGACAACATGGTGGTGCTGCAGCAGGGCAAGGTCATCGCCTCCGGCACCGGGGACGACCTGCGGGCCAAAGCGGTCAACCGGCACCGGCTCACCGTTGTCCCGGATGCCGGCTGGGTCCGGGACGAGCCCGGCGTGCGCGTCCTCGACGTCGCCGGCCCCACCGCCGTCGTGGAGTTCGACGACGACGACGCGCGGCAGCGCCTGCTGGCCACAGCCCTAACCCGCGGCTCCGTGGAGGAGTTCGCCCCGATCCGGCCGTCCCTGAGTGAAATCTACCGTGAGGTCACCGCAGCATGAGCACCGTTTCCCGGCCCACCCCGGCGTGGGCAATCGTCACCCTCCGCGAGGTCATGGTCAAGGCCAAGGACCGCAGCTACCTGATCTCCACCCTGGTCACGCTGGTGCTGATTGTCGGCGTCGTGGTCTTCAACGCCTACATGAGCACCCGGGCGGACGAATACACGGTTGCCGTCAATGATTCCGCCGGCACCGCCGTCGTGGATCTGGCCCACGAAGCAGGGCAGGCCGACGGCGGGAACACCAGCTTTGAGGCGCGCTCCGCGGATTCAGCAGAGCAGGCCGAAGACCTGGTCCGTTCGGATGAGGCTGACGCGGCGCTCATCCTCAGTGATGACGGCACCTGGACCCTGACCGGCAACGAGGAGCTTTCCAGCGGACTCCAGCAGGGAGTCGCCGAGGCCCTGCGTGCCTACACCCTGGCCATCAATGCGGGCCAGGCCGGGACCACGCCGGAAGCCCTGTTGGAAGGCAGCGAGTTCGAGACGGCACTGCTCAACGGCAATGCCGAAAACCAGTTCCTCGCCCAGTTCACCGGGTTTGTGTTCGGGTTCCTGTTCTACATGGCCGCCATTGTGTTCGGCATGGCGATCGCCACCTCCGTGCTGGAAGAGAAACAGAACCGGGTGGTGGAGATCCTCGCGACTGCAATTCCGATCAGGCAGCTGCTCTACGGCAAGGTTGCCGGCAACACCGTCTTGGCCATGATCCAGCTGGCGCTGTACGCCGGGGCTGCCCTGCTCACCCTGACCTTCACCGGAACGGCAGATTCGGTGAGCACGATCATTCCGGCGTCGGGCTGGTTCCTGCTCTTCTTCCTCGTCGGCTTCCTGATCCTGGCGTCCCTGTGGGCAATGATCGGGTCCATGGCCTCACGCTCCGAGGACCTTAACAACAGCTCCGGTCCGGTGCTAACCGTGATCATTGTCGCCTTGTTCGCAGGCCTGTTCGCCAAGGGGCAGCTGCTGGTTCTGGCATCCTTCGTCCCGGTGCTCTCCACCGTGGCGATGCCGGTGCGGATGCTCAGCGGCGAGGTTCCCCTGTGGCAGACATTTGCCTCGCTGGCGATTGCCCTCGCTGCTGCGTACGGCCTGCTGCGTTTCGGCGAGAAAATCTACCGCCGGGCCGTCATGCAGGGCGGCGGTGCGCTGACCCTGCGCAAGGCCATGAAGCTGGAGCAGTAGCGCTCCCATCGAGACGACAGAAACTGCCCGTATGAGCGCTCATACGGGCAGTTTCTGTCATCTCGGTGACGGGGTCAGGCGTGCGGCCGCCGGAAATCTAGGCGGAGCCCTGCGGATAGAGCTCATCCAGCAGGGCAAGTCCGCGTTCGGCCCAGGCAACTTCGGCCTCGGCGCGGGCGGTCAGCCCCTCGTACGTGAAGCGTTTGAAGGCCGCTACCTTCCGGTGGTCTTCTTCGGGGACGGTCGCCAGGCGGCGGTTGAGCATGTCCGAGGATCCGCCGTCGATCTCCTGGATTTTCTGCCGCCACTGCAGGAGGCGGGCACCGTAGTGCTCAATGTGGGCTTCGAGCTGCCGCCGGGCAGAGTCGGGTTCAGCCCACTCCAAATACGCAGCCTTCAAGTGCATGGGGTCCCGCTCCCGCGGGTAGTCCAGCTGCGTGTTAACCCAGGTCCGGAAGGCATCCCGCCCCGCATCCGTGACGTGGTACTGCCGTTTGCGTCCCTTGGAGCCCCACGGGACTTCCTCACCCTCCAGCAGTCCGTCCCGTTCCATCCGCCGGAGCTCGGGGTAGATCTGGGAGTCGGGGGCATGCCAGACGTACCCCACCGAGGTCTGGAACTGCTTGTACAGGTCGTAACCAGTCATCGGCTCGACGTTCAGCAGTGCCAACAGCGCGTAACGAAGGCTCACTGGTGCCTTTCCGGAGAAGAATCCTTGCCCGCACCACTATAGGCGTAGCTAGTTGGCCGGCCTCCGGCTGGACCGGCCGAGTATCCGAAGGGTTTACCGCTGCCTTGCCGGATATGCCCTAAAAGGCATCTGTGATACGTCTTACGGTGAAGCAACAATGCCGTACCCAAAGAAGCATGAAATCTCCTGTTCGTATAGATTGAACTGAGCATTCCGCATAACGGAGTGGTCGGTGAGTCACCGAATTACCTTGAGGGGACCCCGCCCTCAACCGAGAGGCTGCATATGAGCGTCAGTGAAGACAGAACGGACATCCTCAGCGGGCTGACAAGCCAGCTGCCGGATCGTGACCCGGAAGAAACCGCGGAATGGATTGAATCCCTCGACGAGCTGATCCGCTCGCAGGGTACAGAGCGTGCGCAGTTCATCATGCGCTCCCTGCTCCAGCGGGCAGGTTCCCGCTCCGTCGGCGTCCCCATGGTGACCACCACCGACTACGTCAACACCATCCCGGTTGACCAGGAACCGGAGTTCCCGGGCGACGAGGAAATCGAACGCCGCTACCGCGCCTGGCTGCGCTGGAACGCCGCGATCATGGTGCACCGCGCCCAGCGCCCCGGCATCGGCGTCGGCGGCCACATCTCCACCTACGCAGGTGCCGCAACCCTGTACGAAGTGGGCATGAACCACTTCTTCCGCGGCAAGGACCACCCCGGCGGCGGCGACCAGGTCTTTTTCCAGGGCCATGCCTCCCCCGGCGTGTACGCCCGCGCCTTCCTGGAAGGCCGCCTGAGCGAGGAAGACCTCGACGGCTTCCGACAGGAAAAGTCCCGCGAAGGACACGCCCTGTCCTCCTACCCGCACCCGCGTTCCATGCCGGACTTCTGGGAATTCCCGACCGTGTCCATGGGCATCGGCCCCATGAACGCGATCTACCAGGCACAGTCCAACCGCTATCTGGAAAACCGCGGTCTGAAGGACACCTCGGACCAGCATGTCTGGGCATTCCTCGGCGACGGGGAAATGGACGAGCCGGAATCCCGCGGCCTGCTCCAGCTTGCCGCCAACGACAAGCTCGACAACCTGACCTTCGTCGTGAACTGCAACCTGCAGCGCCTCGACGGCCCGGTCCGCGGCAACGGCAAGATCATGCAGGAGCTGGAAGCCTTCTTCCGCGGCGCCGGCTGGAACGTCATCAAGGTTGTTTGGGGCCGCGAGTGGGACTCGCTGCTCGAGAAGGACAACGACGGCGCGCTCGTGGACATCATGAACTCCACGCTCGACGGCGACTACCAGACCTACAAGGCCGAGTCCGGCGGATTCGTGCGCGAGCACTTCTTCGGCAAGACCCCGCAGACCAAGGACATGGTTGCCGACCTCTCGGACCAGGACATCTGGAACCTGAAGCGCGGCGGCCACGACTACCGCAAGGTTTACGCCGCCTACAAGGCAGCCACTGAGTTCAAGGGCAAGCCGACCGTTATCCTGGCGCATACGGTGAAGGGCTACGGCCTGGGCACGCACTTCGAGGGCCGCAACGCGACCCACCAGATGAAGAAGCTGACGCTGGAGGACCTCAAGGCCTTCCGCGACCACCTGCGCATTCCGATCAGCGATGAGCAGCTCGAAGCCGATCCGTACCAGCCGCCGTACTACCACCCGGGTGCAGATGCACCGGAGATCAAGTACCTGCTGGAACGCCGTAGCGAACTTGGCGGAAACGTACCGGAACGCCGCGAAAAGCATGCCCCGGTGAAGCTGCCGGACGAGTCCGCCTACGAAGTCGCCAACCGCGGTTCCGGCAAGCAGATGGCCGCCACCACCATGGCGTTCGTCCGCCTGCTCAAGGACCTCATGCGGGACAAGGAGTTCGGCAAGCGGATTGTGCCGATCATCCCGGACGAGGCCCGTACCTTCGGCATGGACTCGTTCTTCCCAACGGCCAAGATCTACAACCCCAAGGGCCAGAACTACCTGTCCGTGGACCGCGACCTCGTCCTGGCCTACAAGGAGTCCCCGCAGGGCCAGATCGTGCACGTCGGCATCAACGAAGCCGGTTCCATCGCTGCGTTCACAGCTGCCGGAACGGCCTACGCCACCCACGGCGAACCGCTGATCCCGGTCTACGTGTTCTACTCGATGTTCGGGTTCCAGCGCACGGCGGACTACATTTGGGCCGCAGCGGACCAGATGGCCCGCGGCTTCCTGATCTCCGCCACTGCCGGCCGCACCACCCTGACCGGTGAAGGCCTGCAGCACGCTGACGGGCACTCCCCGATCCTGGCCTCCACCAACCCTGCCGTGAAGACCTACGATCCGGCCTACGGCTACGAGATCGGGCACATCATGCGCCGCGGCCTCGAAGAGATGTACGGCGAAGGCTCCGAGGACCGGAACCTGATCTACAACATCATGGTTTACAACGAGCCGATTCTTCAGCCGAAGGCACCGGAAGACCTGGACGTTGAAGGTGTCATCAAGGGCATCTACAAGGTCTCGACGTCCGACGCCCAGGGACCGAAGGCCCAGCTGCTGGCCTCAGGCGTCGCAGTTCCGTGGGCCCTCGAGGCCCAGAAGCTGCTCGCTGACGACTGGGGAGTTTCGGCTGACGTCTGGTCGGTAACGTCCTGGAACGAGCTGCGCCGTGACGGCCTGGCTGCCGAAGAAGAAGCCTTCCTGAACCCCGGCTCCGAGCCCCGCGTGCCGTTCGTTACGCAGCAGCTTGCCGGTGCCGAAGGCCCGATCGTGGCGTCAACGGACTACATGAAGGCTGTTCCGGACCAGATCCGCCAGTTCCTGCCGAACGACTTCGCGACCCTGGGTGCAGATGACTTCGGTTTCGCGGACACCAGGGCGGCAGCACGCCGTTACTTCAAGATCGACAGCCACTCCATGGTGGTTCGCACCCTGCAGCTGCTCGCCAAGCGCGGCGAAGTGGATGCTGACGCACCGCGAATGGCGCTGGAGAAGTACGACCTGCTGAACGTCAATGCAGGCACCAGCGGCAACGCAGGCGGCGACGCCTAACCGCTGACCAGCTAAGTAAGGGCCGGAAACCGTGCACGGTTTCCGGCCCTTCTCGGTTTAGGCGTGCGGCAGAGCTTAAGCGTGCTGCAGCGCGAGATCCCCGGAGATCTCCAATGCGGCAGCTTGGAGCAGCGGAACAGCCCGTTCGCCGAAGGCTTCATCGACACGCGACACCGGTCCGGAGACGGAGATGGCTGTCGGTGTGGGGGCATCCGGAACCGCAGCAGCGAAGCAGCGGACTCCGAGTTCCTGTTCCTGCTCATCGATGGCATAGCCGCGTTCACGGATGACGGCCAGATCGGCCAGCAGGCCTTCGATGCTGGGAATGCTGGCGGGTGTGGCTGCGGGCAAGCCGGTCCGGGACACGATGCCGCGGACCTGTTCATCGGTGAGCTGTGCCAGGATGGCCTTCCCGACGCCGGTCGCATGGCTGTGGGCGCGGCGCCCCACTTCCGTGAAGGTCCGCATGGAATGCCGGGACGGAGCCTGGGCGATGTAGAGCACCTGGTCCGAGTCGAGAACGGCCATGTTGGCTGTTTCCCCGACTTCATCCGCCAATTTCCGCAACACAGGCGTCGCCAGCGCTCCGAGCTGCTTGCCGGCGCCCTCCCCGAGCCTGATGAGCCGGGGGCCAAGGACATAGCGCCGGTTCGGCAGCTGCCGGGCGTAGCCCAGCTTTACCAGGGTGCGGAGCAGACGGTGGATCGTCGGAAGCGGAAGGCCGGCAGTCGCAGCCAGCTCGCTCAGCGTCGCGGATCCTCCGGCGTCAGTGATCAACTCCAGCAGTTCGAACACGCGCTCGACGGACTGCACACCGCCTCCGGCGCTTCGCTCGGCCATCTCGTTCCTTCCGGTGCGGTTCGAACTCAGAAGTGGTTTTGTTATCGTCATGCGGAAAATCAGTTTCGGATTCACCGTAACGGCGGCGGGGAGGGAAGACCAGCTATTTCGCCCCTCGGATCACAATCCGAACAAATCTCTTGTCATTCCATATGGCAAACAATATTATCCATAATACGGAAATCGTTCGGCTGGGAGGTGGAGAAATATGGCAGTTCCCAGCCCGGGCAATTCGATGACCTTCCGCGTCCACGTGCCCGCGGATTTCAGTGCCGCCAGCGACCTGGCCACGGAGGTCGGCCGCGCCGGAGCAGTCCTGACGGGCCTGGACGTCGTGGAATCGAGTAACCGCGTCCTGCACATCGACCTTACCTGCAACACCATTGATGATGCCCACGCCGCACGTGTGACAGAGCGACTTAAAGCCCTGGACGGCGTTACGGTCGAGAGCGTCACCGACGGCACTTTCGCGATGCACATTGGCGGAAAGATCGCCGTCGCACCTACCGTCCCGCTGGATAACCGTGACGATCTCGCCCGTGCCTACACTCCCGGCGTCGCCCGCGTGTGCAATGCCATTGCCGCCGATCCCGCCGAGGCCCGCCGGCTGACCATCAAGGGCAACACGGTTGCCGTGGTCACGGACGGTTCCGCCGTGCTGGGGCTGGGCAACATCGGTCCGGCTGCCGCATTGCCGGTCATGGAGGGCAAGGCGGCGCTGTTCAAGCAATTCGGCGGAGTGGATGCCTGGCCCGTTTGCCTGGACACGCAGGACACAGAGGAGATCATCCGGACCGTCCGGGCCATCGCTCCCTCCTATGGGGGCATCAACCTGGAGGACATCGCTGCGCCGCGCTGCTTCGAGATCGAACGCAGGCTGCGCGAAGACTTGGACATTCCAGTGTTCCACGATGACCAGCACGGCACCGCGGTCGTGGTGCTGGCGGCCCTGACGAACGCCCTGCGCGTCGTGGATAAGCCGCTGGACGAGGTGCGGATCGTGGTTTCCGGAGTGGGCGCTGCCGGGTCGGCGATCATCCGCCTGCTGCTGGCCGACGGTGCCGAACGGATTACCGCCTTCGGCCGGGAAGGTGTCCTCCGCTCTGCTGATGAGCAGCCCGATCCCACCCGTGCCTGGCTCGCGGCTAACACAAACCATGACCAGTTTGCCGGGGGCCTCTCCGAAGCGCTTGCCGGCGCTGACGTCTTTATCGGGGTCAGCGCACCCAATATCCTCAGCGAGGCTGATATAGCCTCAATGGCTCCGGACGCCGTCGTTTTTGCCTTGGCCAACCCCGATCCGGAAGTGGATCCGGGGGCCGCTGCGCGCCATGCCGCCGTCGTCGCCACCGGGCGAAGCGACTTCCCGAACCAGATCAACAATGTCCTGGTCTTCCCGGGGCTGTTCCGCGGGCTGCTCGACGCCGGCGCCTCCGAGATCACCACGCCCATGCTGGTGGCGGCTGCCCGTGCGATTGCGGAGCGTGTATCTCCGGAGGAACTCTCTGCTGCGTACATCGTGCCCAGCGTCTTCGACCCCATGGTTGCTCCCTCCGTGGCCTCCGCCGTGGAGTCTGAGGCCCTTTCAGAAGGAAATCGATGAACCCGCCCGATACCGCGAAGCTCGCCCTGAGTGCGGAGGATTACGCACGAATCGGAGAATCGCTTCGCGCCACTGATGAACTGCTTACCGCTGGCTATCCCGGCGACGACGGCTCCCGCCAGCCGGTGCATACCGTGTATGTTCCGGCGGATAAGTTCACGCCGGCCCTTGCGTCCGAATGGGGACAGCAGGCCCTGGCTGCGGTGAATGCTCAAGGTGGACTGGAACGCCTGGCGTCCTTGCTTGGCCTGGAGAACCCCGGTGTCCTGGCTGGCCTTGTAGAGGCGAAGCTGGCCTCGGAACCCATCGAAGACCTGCGCCTGGACTTCGAGGACGGCTACGGCCCGCGGCCCGATGATGAGGAAGACGTCCACGCTGCGGAAGCTGGAGCCAACGTGGCCCGCGCTGTTGCTGACGGGACCGCTCCTCCCTTCATCGGTATCCGCTTCAAGTGCTTTGAGGCTGCCACCCGGGACCGCGGGCTGCGGACCCTGGACCTGTTTCTCGGGTCCTTGCTGGACGCGGCACCGAACCGGTCCCTGCCCGACGGCCTGGTCCTTACTCTTCCCAAGGTGAGCGCCGTGGCTCAGGTGGAGGCCATGGCTTACGCCTGCGAACGGCTTGAGGACGTGCACGGCCTTCCATCCGGACGGCTGCGCTTTGAAGTGCAGATGGAGACGCCGCAGCTGATCCTCGGAGCCGACGGAACCGTTCCGGTTGCCGCCGTGCTGCATGCCGCCGGCGGGCGGGTCAGCGGGCTGCACTACGGCACCTATGACTACAGCGCCTCGCTCGGCATAGCCGCAGCGCATCAGTCGATGGAACACCCGGCTGCGGACTACGCGAAGGCTGTCATGCAGGTGGCCGCCGCAGGCACCGGTGTCCGGCTGTCTGATGGCTCAACCAACATCCTTCCCATCGGCGACCCTGAAAACGTGGACCGGGCCTGGGCCCTGCATGCCCGGCTGGTCGCCCGGTCGCTGGCGGCCGGTTATTACCAGGGTTGGGACCTCCACGCGGCGCAGCTGCCTACCCGGTTCCTTGCCACCTACGACTTCTACCGCAGCGGGTTCGCGGCAGCTGCTTTCCGGCTGCGGAACTACGTCCACCGGCTCGAGAGCACCATCCTCGACGAGCCTGCCACGGCCCGGGCACTGGCCCGCTACATCCACCGTGGCCTGGCCTGCGGTGCCGTGACTGCTGCAGAAGTCTCTGAAGCAGCCGGGATTTCCACGGAAGACCTGGCTGGCCTCGCCCACCCGAACACCCCCAAGAGAACCGGATCCTGAGTGAACACCTACTACGCACCCGAGGCCGGACTTCCGGCACAGACCGCATTGCTGTCGGACCGCGCCGTTGTCACAGAGGCCTACACTGTCATCCCGCGCGGCGTGCTGCGGGACATCGTCACGAGCGTCCTTCCGGACTGGGACAGCACCCGCGCCTGGATCCTGAACCGGCCGGTTGCAGGAGGCGCCACCACGTTCGCGCAGTACCTGATGGAGGTCGCGCCGGGCGGCGGCTCACGCAAGCCAGAACCGCAGGAAACCGTGGAGTCGTTCGTGTTCGTGCTCGACGGCGGTCCGCTCATCGTGACAATCGACGGCGAGCGGCACGAACTGACGCCCGGCGGGTTCGCCTACCTTCCCCCGAAGATGGTCTGGACTGTTGCCAACGACGGTGCCGAGCCAGCGCGGTTCCAGTGGATCCGGAAGGCCTACGAACCTCTGGCAGGGCACCTGCCCAAGGTCGTCGTCGGACACGAAAGCGACATTGAACCGGCGGGGATGCCCGGCACGGATAACAAGTGGCGCACCACGCGGATGCTTCCCGTGGACGACCTTGCCTACGACATGCACATCAACGTCGTGACGTTCGAACCCGGCGCCTCGATCCCGTTCGCCGAAACACACGTCATGGAACACGGCCTCTACGTCCTGGAGGGGAAGGCCGTGTACCGGCTGAACGAGGACTGGGTGGAAGTCCAGGAGGGCGACTACATGTCCCTGCGCGCGTTCTGCCCGCAGGCCTGTTACGCCGGCGGTCCGTCGAATTTCAGATATCTGCTCTACAAGGACGTCAACCGCCAGATCATGCTCTGAGCACGCCCATGAGCGATAGTCCCTTGGCTGGCGTACCTGGTGCACGCTGGACCGTGAATTGTTCGATCATGCTGACGGACCTGCCCCTGCTGGAGCGTCCGGCTGCAGCAGCTGCCGCCGGGTTCGAGGCGGTCGAGTTCTGGTGGCCGTTCGATTCGGCTGTTCCGGACGATCTTGAGGTCGATGCTTTCCTGCGCTCGCTCAGTGACGCCGGGATCCGGCTGACCGGATTGAATTTCTTTGCCGGGAACATGCCTGCCGGTGAGCGGGGTGTGCTGTCATCGCCGGCGCGCAGTCAGGAGTTCCGAGCCAGCTTGGAAACGGCCGTCGGGATCGCCCGGCTGACGGGATGCCGGGGTTTCAATGCGCTCTACGGGCTTCGCGACGACGGCGTTCCGGTAGCCGAGCAGGACGAGACGGCGGTAGAGAACCTCATGGTGGCCGCGGACGCCGTCGCACATTTGGGCGGCACGGTCCTCCTGGAACCGCTTAGCGGCACTCCGGGGTATCCGCTGCTGACCGCGGCGGACTGTTTTGAGGTCATTGACCGCGTGCGGAACGGCGGGATGCCGAACATTGCCCTGCTGGCCGATTTTTACCATCTGTCCGTGAATGGGGTAAATGTTCCGGCGCTGATTGCGTCGCATGCTGCGGAGTTTGGCCACATTCAGATCGCTGATGCCCCGGGACGCGGGGCGCCTGGGAGCGGCAACCTTCCCCTGGCCCAGTGGGTTGCCGAGTCTGTGGCTGCCGGATACAAGGTCTTGATTAGCTTGGAATACCAGAGCCTGGCGGCTGATGCCTTTGGCTGGCTGCAGCTGCCGGATGCACAAACTAAGGAGTGCGACGTATGAGCCACGCTGATTTCGATTTGGTCGTGAGAGGCCGGAAGATCTACGCCGCGGCCGGGACGGGTGCCTGGGAGATCGGCGTCCGCGGGGGCACCGTGTCCGCCGTCGTGCCTCTGGGGACGGGGCTGATCGGAGCGCGGGAGATCGAGCTCGCTGATGACGAGGTGCTGCTGCCCGGTTTGGTGGACACGCATGTGCACGTAAATGAGCCCGGCCGGACGGAATGGGAAGGGTTCGCGTCGGCCACGCGGGCTGCTGCTGCCGGGGGCGTCACGACGATCATCGACATGCCGCTGAACTCGATTCCTCCCACCGTGTCGGTGGAGGCTCTCCACGCCAAGCAGGAAGCGGCGGCTGACCAGGCCTTTGTGGACGTGGGGTTTTGGGGTGGTGCCGTCCCAGGCAACACTGCTGATCTGCGTCCGCTGCACGATGCGGGCGTGTTCGGTTTCAAGTGCTTCCTGGTTCATTCGGGGGTAGATGAGTTTCCTCATCTTGAGCCGGCGGAGATGGAGAAGGACTTAGCGGAGCTGGCATCTTTTGACTCACTGCTGATCGTGCACGCGGAAGACCCGGCCGTGATCGAGGCCGCGCCGGAAGCGTCTGGCAGGGACTATGCCGGGTTCCTGGCTTCCCGTCCCCCGTCTGCGGAGAACAGCGCGATCGCCCAGGTCATTGAAGCGGCGCGGCGAACACGGGGACGTGCGCACATTCTGCACTTGTCCTCTGCGGAGGCCCTGCCTATGATCGCGGAGGCCAAGCGCGACGGAGTCCGGCTGACCGTGGAGACCTGCCCGCATTACCTCACACTTTTGGCGGAGGACATCCCCGACGGAGCGACGGCGTTTAAGTGCTGCCCTCCAATCCGGGAGGACGCCAACCGGGAGCAGCTGTGGCAAGGGCTGCTTGACGGGACCATCGATCTCATCGTCTCAGACCATTCCCCCAGCACCCTGGACTTGAAGGACCTGGAAGCCGGCAATTTCGGTGTGGCCTGGGGCGGGGTCTCGTCGCTTCAGCTCGGACTGTCCCTGGTCTGGACTGAGGCGCAGCGGAGAGGGATTGACTTGGAAAACGTCCTGGAATGGATGAGCCACCGACCGGCCGAACTCGCACGGCTGGGACGAAAGGGCCGGCTTGAGGTGGGCGCTGACGCCGACTTCGCCGTGTTTGCCCCAGACAGGACATTCGTGGTCGACGCAACCAGGCTGCACCACAAGAACCCCATCACTCCGTACGCCGGCAAGGAACTGACAGGCATTGTCCAGCAGACGTTCCTGAGGGGTGTAGAGGTCAGCACCGCACCAACCCCTGACACGAACGTGACGCCAACAGGTCGTCTGTTGCGGCGTGACTGAGAGCCGATCCCTAACCCCAGCCACCTATCCTGCCCGGGTTTCCCGCCCTTCCGCGGCGGCAGGATAGCTTCGCAGCCCATAGTCCAACACAGGTTTGACCTGGTAGGTGCGCCCAAGAGTCGATCTCCACTTCAAGACCCCCGGAACCGGTTGGTCAGCGGACCAGAAGCCCAGCGTCTTGTATCTGTGGTGCTTGGGGCAGAGGTTGGCCAGATTGCCGTGCTCGGTGGGACCGCCCTGGGACCATGGGATGGTGTGGTCGATTTCGGTCCGTGGCGTGCTGACGGAACATCCCGGAAAGCGGCAAGTACCGTCCCGCGCCTGCAGCCAGCGTTTCAGCCCTGCTGGAACCCGGCGACGCCGGCCGACTGCCAGAATCTCCCCGGTAGCCGGATCCTGGACCAGCCCTGTCCAATGGAGCGCTTGTTTTGCCAGTCTGCGGGCCGCCTCCGAGCTGATCGGCCCGTAGCCGTTTAGCTCGGCAGCTTTGTCGTCGCCGCCAAAGAGCGTGTCCGCGGGGATCAGCACCATAATTTCGGCGGCGATTCCGGGGACCTCATGAGATGTCTTCCCGTTGACTGCAACCTGCGGCACCGCCGGATCGCCGGGACCTGATCCAAGCATCAGGGAGCTGAAGATGTCTGCCCGCAATTGGTCCACGGTTCGCGTATCCCCGGCCTGTTGCTGTCCCCGAGCAGCCGCCGTCAGCCTAGAGAGGATCGCCTGCCCTGTCTCCGCTGCCACGAAGGCGGTGAACTGGCCCATACCGTCGGGAAGAGGGTCGAAGCCCACTCGGCGTTTCTCTAAGGCGGCACGGTGACGCTCAATCATGGTTTCCGGCCAGCGCCGTTCCCTGATCCGCCGAGCTGCACGCATCAGTTGGGCACAGGTCTGTCCCTCCGCCAAAACCAGCAGCTCGGACTGGAATCCCTGCCGATCCTCTTCCGGGACACTGTCAGCCTGGTCGATGACTGCCTGCGCGTGCCGGTAGCTGATAGCGCCATGGGACAGGCTCGCCAGTGTCTCCGGATAACGGTCGCACAATGCTTCGGACTCGCTGACCAAACGCATCGCTGTCATATGCGGGACCCGCAGCACGGAACCAGCCTCGGCTGCTGTCAGCGACATGGCCATCACCGGATCAGGCTTCTGCAGCATCTCCTCAACATCACGGTTGATGAGTTCCTCCGTGCGGTGCACCACCCTGGCTTGCAGTGCCTGGGCCCAGGCAGTCAGCGAAGCAACCGCCTCCAGCATCTCGACAGCTCCAGCTGCATCCAATGCCGCTAGATCCGCAACGGTCAAAGACCCGCTGAAGCGTCCGGAGATTCCGTCCGCGGGAGTAAAGTCGTTGAGCAAAGCTGCCCCGGACATATCCGGAGCAGCATCTGCACCGGCAACGCCTTCTGAAGCACCCCGTTGTTCCATAAGCCCAAAAGTGCCAGCCTGCTAGAAGGAAACGTCCTACCGCAGGCTACTTTGTGGAAAACATCGGTCCAGAACCGCCACCAGACTCAGCTGTGGAGAGTCGTCAGGAAACCGGCCCCGCCTGCGCCCGCAACCCGCGCAGCGGCAACCGCCGCAGGTCAGCCTCAACCTTCGGACCTTCAACGGTAACGGCCATGTACGTGCAGAACGGCTGCCGGCGCCGGTCAGTGGGCGAACCTGGGTTCAGCAGCCGCAGGCCGCCCGGCGCGACGGTATCCCACGGAATGTGGCTGTGCCCGAACACCAGCAGGTCCGTCCCGGGATAGGCCTCAGCCATGCGCGCTTCACGCCCGCGGGCGGCACCTGTCTCATGCACGACGGCGATTCTCACGTCCTCGACGACGGCGCGGGCGACTTCGGGGAGCCTGGCACGCAGCGCGGGCCCGTCATTGTTTCCCCAGCAGGCCAGCAGCGCACGGGACCGGGCCTCGAGCTCGTCCAGCAAATCCTCGCTCACCCAGTCCCCGGCATGTACCACCAGGTCGGCAGCTTCAACAGCGTCCCAGACCTCGTCCGGCAGGGCCTTGGCCCGCAACGGCAGGTGGGTGTCCGCGAGCAGCAGCAGGTTCGTTGTCATGTTGGCGCTCCTCCCCACGGCGTCTCGGCAGCCCTGGCGGCCGGGGGCCGCCTTCACGGACGCCAGCTCCGGCCTGACTAAGCAGTGTATCCGGGAAGCGCCGCCTGCCGCGGCAAAAGCAGCAACAGCAGCAAAAGCAGCAACAGCAGAAGTACAGGAACAGCCCGGACTCCCATCACCGGGCCTCCCCTGGAACTCCTCTTACCATGCGCGCATACAGGCCAGGGGTCCATCCGGTAGCCGCCCGGAAATCCCGGGAGAAGTGGGACTGATCGGTGTACCCGAGCCGGGCGGAAAGGTCTGCAAGAGACCCTCCGTTCCTCAGCTCCGCCCCTGCTTCCTGCAGCCGCCGCTGCCGGATCAGCCAGCGTGGACTCACACCGAGAAAGCCGGAACACAGCCGCTGGAGTTTCCGCTCCGGTAACCCGAGCGCTTCACAAAGATCCGCAACAGACGCAATCAGCGGATCCTCGACCATGGAGACCACCCTGCCGGCGAGGGCCGCACCGTCATCCGGGTGGCCAAGGGACGCAAGCCGCCCTTCCACGACGTCCTGCGCGGCTCGATGCGCATCCGTACTTCGGGGGTCGGCTCGCATGAGGTTCCGTATCTCCTCCGCAAGGCCGTGCATGAGCGCTATCTCCGAGAGATCGGCGTATGCGTCGGTCAGCGCCGAAACATCGCGGCCCAGCAACGGCCGCCCAACGCCGGGACGGAACATCACTCGGCACCCAGCCGTCGCCGCGAAGCTCCTGCCGTGCCGCAACGGTTGCCGGTCCCATCAGACGGGCGTACGAGTCCGTAATGCTCAGCAAACATACCGGGTGGGTGAGGACCCTTTGTTCGCGAAACCCAGGCTCAGGGACCGACCACACGGGAATCCAGAAAACCTGAAGCCACTCCCGCAGGGAAGTGGAGGGGTCGCGGCGGTAGATCGTAATGGAACCGTCCCCCGGGTCATTGAGGTGTCCCCTGCTGATTTCGTCCAAGGCTTCATCCACGGCTTCGCCTGCCGTCCACACTGACGGATTTGTACAAGACAGGCAGCGGGGCGCGGCCCTAGCCTCAGATAACCCAAACCTGGCAGAAATGACAAGGAGAAGAATCATGACGGAAGCACTGCGAATGTGGCGTGAACGGGCGGACCCGTTTACCGCCGTCGTGAGGGCAGCCGCTGACTGGGACGCGCCGACACCCTGCGCCCAGTGGCGGGCACGGGACATCGTGGCACACATCGTGTCGACGGAGCGGGAGTTCCTGGAGCAGCACGATCTATTGGAAGGCGGCGCCGCAGCGGACACCGGGCCGGTCCGGCAGTGGACCGAACACGAGGAAATGGTGGCCGGTCTGCTGGCAGATCCCGACGTCGCCCGCCGGAGTTTCGCGGGCTACTTCGGCCCCAGCACCATCGGGGAAACCCTTGCGGGCTTTTACGGCGGCGACCTCCTGGTCCACCGCTGGGACCTTGCCGTGTCCCAGGGACTGGATCCGCGGCTGACCGAAATGGACCTCAATGACATCGGAGCAGCCATGGACGGATTCGGCGACCTTGCCTATGCGCCGGGCCTGTTCAACCGGCCGGTGCATGTTCCCGACGGAGCGGACCTGGAACAGCGTGTGCTGGCGCGAACCGGCAGGACGGTGCCGTTCATCGCTGTCAGCTGAGCCGCCGAACCAGCCGCCGGATCAGCTGTTGGCCCATTCCAGGGATGCGGCCACTGAAGTGCTGGAACCGTCTGTGTACTCCACCGAGAGTTCGACGCCGTCCGCCGGGTAATCCCGCAGCTCATCACCCGGGAACCACACCACGAAGTACCCGTTGGCCACGCTGCCCACTACTTCACCCTCGGTTTGGCTGGTGTAGGAGACCCCCACGACGTCGGCACCGGCAGCGCCCACCACCATCGAGAGGTCCCCTGACCGCGTTGATCCCATTCCCATGGAGATGGGAAGGAGGCCCCGGGGTTCCGGCTCAGTTGCGTCCGGCCGTTGGCCGGAATAGCCGAACGCTCCGCCAAAGAGGGAACCATCACTCACGCACATGACAGAAAACCCGTCCTGTCCGGACAGGATGACGGTGGTCCAGTCCCCGCGCTGTTCAGCGATGGCAACTTGCGACCGCATAGATTCTTCGGGAGTGTTGCGGTCCGAAGACCGGCAGGCCTCCGCCGCCCTCTCAGCGTCAGCCGGACTCAGCACCGCTGGAACATTGGTCCAGGTTGCGAAAGCAGGATCACCGCCTCCAAGGGCCGGCAGGGCCACCAACCCCAAAGTCACCGCTGCAGCAGCACCCACGAGGACCCTTCGGCGAACCTTCCTTGCCCTCGGGTCCGGACGCGCCGGACCCGCAGCTGCCCGGTACGCATCCGGTTCCGCAGTCAGGATCCGCTCCAGGTCCCGGTGCGCCCGCAGCCTGTCAACCGGCGCCCCCGACGCGGCCGGATCAAGCGAGCGTAGCAATGCGTCAGTCTGTTCATCTCGCATCATGATGACGGTGTCCTTCCCAGAAGGGGCTGAGGCGTATCAGATGACGCCGGAAGGTGGTCGAGCAGGAGCCGGAGCGCACGCCGGGCACGGCTGAGCCTCAACCGGTAAGCCACTGGTGAGATGCCCAGGACAGCTGCTGCCTGCGGACCGGTGAGGTCTTCGAAGACAGCCAGTCCCAGCGTTTCCTGGTGGGTTTCGGAAAGTACCCTCCAGGCGCGCGCTAGGTCCATGCGACTGTCCGCCATGTCGATGTCTTCGCTGGACACCGGAAGGCTGGCTGCATCAGCCAAACGGAGGCCTAGGCAATCACGCCTTCGATCCCCGCGGAGGCTGTTCAGGAGAGTCTTGCGGCAGATACCGAAGATCCAGGCTCGGGCGTCACCGGAAGGCACGGGCACTTCGTCCATACGGCGCCAAACGACCAGGAAAGTGTCCGCAACGATGTCCTCAGCCCGGTCCGTATCCGTCCGGCGCCGGACGAACCGGAGCAGGTCGGGATACACAGCCGCATACAGCGTCCGGAAGCGCTGCTCGCGCTCCGACTTCCCGGAAAAGTGGGTCATACCACGTACCTGTCCGCCATGCGGGTGAGTGTTTCACACCACGGCAGGCAGAAATCAGGAACTAGCCGGCATGCTCCCGCCGCAGGTCGGCCTTCCGGATCTTTCCGCTGGCCGTCCGGGGGAATTCCGGCACGATCTCAACCGTTTTGGGGATCTTGTATCTGGCCACGCGTCCGTCCAGGTGAGCCGGAACCTCAGCGGGGTCAAGAGTGTATCCGTCCCGCAGGGTGATGATGGCCTTTGGTACTTCGCCCCACTTCTCGTCGGGTATGCCGATCACAGCCACACCGCTGACAGCCTCGAGTTCGCTGATGATCTGCTCAACCTCGGCCGGATAAATGTTCTCCCCGCCGGAAATGATCATGTCCTTGAGCCGGTCGGAGATGAAAAGGAAACCGTCGCCGTCGAAATAGCCCATATCCCCGGAGCGGAACCAGGTCCCGTCGGTGAAGGACGACTCCGTGGCTTCCGGCCGGTTCCAATAGGACTTGATGACGTTCGGCCCGCTGATCTGGACCTCGCCGACCTCTCCCGCAGCGGCAGGCGCGCCATCAGGACGCGTGACACGAACCGACGTGAAAAAGTGCGGAATTCCGGCGGAGCCGGCCTTCTCCCGGGAGCGCGACGGCGGCAGGGCAGTCGCTCCTGGAGCCGTTTCGGTCATCCCGTAGCCGTTGGAGAATCCGAGGCCCCGCTCTTCGTAGGCGTCGATCACCCGCAGCGGAACGGCCGAACCGCCGCAGGTCAGCTTGCGCAGCGAGCTGATGTCGCGCTTGGGCCAGTCCGGATGCTCACACAACAACTGGTACGTGGTGGGCACACCGCTGATGAAGGTGGCGCGGTACTTTTCGATCAGCTCCAGTGTCCGGCCCGGTTCGAAGCGGGTTTCCAGGATGACGGTTGCGCCCTTGAGCAGGTTGGGAAGAACCCCCATGTCCAGCGAGGCAACGTGGAAAAGCGGCGAGATCATGAGCGCCACGTCGTCGCCGGCGACGTCGTAATCCACCAGCACGTTGAAGCAGTTCCAGGCCAGGTTGGCGTGGGTCAGCAGCGCCCCCTTCGGCCGGCCCGTTGTCCCGGAGGTGTAGAGAATGATGGCGCCGTCCTCGAGGGAGACTTCAGCGTCCGCAAACGGGGCCTCATTGGAAAAGCAGTCCTCGTAAGCCTGCACCGGCAGGCTGCCGGCCTCCGCGGCCGCTGCACCGCTGCCGTCATCCACGAGCAGGCGGAGTTCGACGCCGGTCTCCCGGCAGCCGCGGACCGCCAGTTCGTCCAGGGCCAGGGTATTCACCAGGATGATGCTCCCGGAGTCCTGCAGCGCGTACTGGATCTCCGGAGGGGCCAGCCGGGTATTAAGCGGAACAAACACTGCCCCAAGAGACCCGGCAGCGAAAAAGGTTTCCAAGAACGCCGGGTGGTTGTCGCCCAGGAAAGCGACCCTGGATCCGTGTTCCACACCGTTGGCTCGGAGGACGGACGCCAACCGGTTAATCCGGTCGTCCAACTCAGCATAGGACGTGCCGATGTCCCGGAAAATCAGTGCAGTCTTGGATCCCGATTTGACCCGCTGGCGGTGGATCCATGAGCCCAGGCCCTGGTTCTGCATTGCTCGAAGTCCTTCATCCGTGGGGTGAGTTGCCGGAGGTAGAGCGGGGGCGGCCCCGCGGGGCGGCCCGCCCCGCGC
>NZ_JAXIOO010000043.1:0-28984 GCF_049311065.1 Arthrobacter sp. 7Tela_A1
GGCGGCCCCCTCCCCCCCCCCGCCCAACCACCACCCCCCCCCCACACCACGCGCCCCCGGCCGGAGGGCCCCGCCGGGGGACTCTTGCAGTGGCTCGACGCTAGATGGGTTTGGCCTTGCCCTTGTTGGCTTCCTTGACCGGCCAGGGGCCGACCTTTTCCTTCTCGCGGCGGCGGCTTTCGCCGGCGTCCGCAGCGTCACCAACGCGGTGGACTTTCAGCAGGTTGGTGGAGCCGGCCTGTCCGGGAGGTGAACCGGCAGCGATCACCACCATGGCATCCTCCTCCACGATCCCGTTCTCCAGCAGCTTGCGGTCGACCTGCGCGGTCATCGTGTCGGTGTGCTCGGCGAACTCGACCAGCAGCGGGCGGATCCCCCAGAACAGCGACATGTAGTTCAGGGTGGATTCCACCGGTGTGAAAGCAAACACCGGCTTCTTCGGCCGCAGGCGGGAAAGGCGGCGCGCGGAGTCACCGGACTGCGTGAACGTGCAGATGCATTCGGCGTCCAGCTGGTCGGCAATCTCGACGGCGGCGCGGGTGATGGCACCGCCGCGGGTGCGCGGCTTGCTTCCCAGCGGCGGCACACGGTTCAGACCGTGCTCTTCAGTGGATTCGATGATCCGGGCCATGGTCTTGACCGTGTCGATTGGGTACTTGCCCACGGAGGTTTCACCCGAGAGCATGACGGCGTCCGCGCCGTCCAGGACTGCGTTGGCGCAGTCGGAAGCTTCGGCGCGGGTGGGCCGCGGGCTTTCGATCATCGATTCCAGGACCTGGGTCGCAACGATCACGGGCTTGGCCCAGCGCCGGGCCAGCTCAATGGCGTTCTTCTGGACCATCGGGACATCTTCCAGCGGCAGCTCGACGCCGAGGTCACCGCGGGCAACCATGATGGCATCAAAGGCGTCGATGATCTCCTCGATCGCCGCGACGGCCTGCGGCTTCTCAATTTTGGCGATAACCGGAACGCGCCGGCCCTCTTCGTCCATGATCTCGTGGACCCGCACCACGTCGGCGGCATTGCGGACGAAGGAGAGCGCGACCATATCCACGCCGCGGCGGATCGCCCAGCGGAGGTCAGCCTCGTCCTTCTCGCTCATGGCGGGTACATTGACGGCCACGCCGGGCAGGTTGATGCCCTTGTTGTTGGACACCGGTCCTGGAACGGTGACCTCGGTGACCACCTGCTTGTCGTCCACGGACGTGGCGCGCAGCGCCACCTTGCCGTCGTCGATCAGCAGGATGTCGCCAACGTTCACGTCGCCCGGAAGGCCTTTGTACGTAGTCGAGCAAATACCGGCGGTCCCGGGCACGTCCTCCACGGTGATGGTGAAGGCATCACCGCGGTTCAGGAAATGCGGACCGTCCGTGAAGCGGCCGAGCCGGATCTTGGGGCCCTGGAGGTCGGCAAAAATACCCACCGGCTTGCCGAGCTCAGCGGAGGCCCGGCGCACGTTTTCGTACGTGGTGTTGTGGACGGAATGATCGCCGTGGCTCATGTTCATGCGAGCTACGTCCACCCCCGCACGCAGCACGGCTACGGTGTTTTCGTAACTGGCAATGGCGGGTCCGAAGGTTGCAACAATCTTTGCGCGTCTCATATGTCCTACCCTAGTCGTCCGATTCCGATTACGCAGTCATGGGAGCGCTCTCCCTGGCTGCAGCAAAGGCGCCGGACCGGGGTCCGGCGCCTTTGCGTCCGTCTTATCTTTTACAGCGGGGCGATGGCCCGGTCCGTTGGTGCGACCGGCGCGGGAAGGCGGGTCGAGCCCTCCAGCCACTTGTCGACGGCGGCCGCGCAGGCCCGCCCTTCGGCAATGGCCCAGACGATGAGGGACTGCCCCCTGCCCGCGTCACCGGCGGCAAAGACACCGGGCGTGTTCGTCATGTAGTACCCGTCACGCTTGACGTTGCTCCGCTCGTCGAACTCGGCGTTCACCTGTTCGGCCAGCCCTGCCGGTTCCGGACCGGTGAACCCCAGGGAGAGGAACACCAGGTCCGCCGGGATGATCCGTTCGGTTCCCGCCTTCGGCAGGCGCTTTCCGTCCACGAACTCTGTCTCCGCGACCTTCACGCCTGTGAGTTTGCCGTTCTCGCCCACAAACTCGACTGTCGAGGCAAGATAGGTCCGCTCACCGCCTTCTTCATGGGCGCTGGCGACCTCGAAGAGGGTCGGGTACATCGGCCACGGCTGGTGCGCGGCCCGCTCCGCCGGGGGCTGCTTGCCGATCGCCAGCGTGGTCACCGACGCTGCCTGGTGCCGGTGCGCGGTGCCGATGCAGTCAGCACCGGTGTCGCCGCCGCCCAGGATCACCACATGCTTGCCTTCGGCGTGGATCTGGTTCTTGACCTTCTCCCCCGCAACGGCACGGTTGGACTGCACCAGGTAGTCCATCGCGAAATGCACGCCGGAGAGATCACGTCCGGGGATGGGCAGGTCTCGCGGAACCGTGGCACCGGTGGCGACCACTACGGCGTCGTACCTGCGGCGCAGCTGCTCCCAGGAGATGTCCTTGCCCACTTCGACGCCGGTGCGGAACCGCGTGCCTTCGGCGCGCATCTGGTCCAGCCGGCGGTCGATCTGTTCCTTCTCCATCTTGAAGTCGGGGATGCCGTAGCGCAGCAGGCCGCCGATCTTGTCATCACGTTCGTACACAGCCACGGTGTGGCCGGCCCGGGTGAGCTGCTGGGCCACAGCCAGGCCGGCAGGTCCGGATCCGACGACGGCGATGGTCTTGTCGGTCAGACGCTCCGGAGCGTGCGGGACAACCCAGTTCTCATCGAAGGCCTGGTCGATGATGGAAACTTCAACCTGCTTGATGGTCACCGGCGGCTGGTTGATGCCCAGCACGCAGGAGGCTTCGCAGGGCGCCGGGCAAAGGCGTCCGGTGAACTCGGGGAAGTTGTTCGTCGCGTGCAGGCGTTCGATCGCTTCCTGGCCTTTGTCCCGCCAGGTGAGGTCGTTCCATTCCGGAATGAGGTTGCCCAGCGGGCAGCCCTGGTGGCAGAACGGGATGCCGCAGTCCATGCAGCGTCCGGCCTGCTCCTTCAGCACACCCTTTTCCTGCCGTTCGTAGACTTCCTTGAAGTCCATGATGCGGACAGGGACGGGCCGGCGCGGCTGGGTCTCCCGCTCGCGCACTTTCAGAAATCCGCGTGGGTCAGCCACCGGTTACCTCCAGAATCTTGGTCCATGCTTCGGCGCCGTCAGGGTCCAGCCCTGCTTCAGCCGCGGAGGCGCGGGCATCGAGAACTGCCGCGTAATCGCGCGGCAGTACCTTGGTTATGCGGGAAACAGTCGTTTCGAAGTCTTCCAGCAGGGAGGACGCCAGCGCAGAGCCGGTTTCCTCGACGTGCTTGAGCAGCAGGCCGCGGACAATGTCCACGTCCTCGGCGTCGGGCTGCAGCAGCAGCAGTTCGCCGGACTCCAGGGCGTCCTTGTTGACCCGGGCGCGGTCCAGGTCCACCACAAACGCGGTGCCGCCGGACATGCCTGCGCCGAAGTTCCGTCCGGTGGAGCCCAGGACCAGTGCCTGGCCGCCGGTCATGTATTCGCAGCCGTGGTCGCCGATTCCCTCGACGACGGCTGTGGCACCGGAGTTCCGGACCAGGAAGCGTTCACCGACCTGGCCGCTGAGGAACATCTCGCCGCTGGTGGCGCCGTAGCCGATCACGTTGCCGGCCACGACGTTGCGCTCAGCCGGGAAGACGTTGGCACGGTCCGGCCGGACAATGATCCGTCCGCCGGAAAGCCCCTTGCCCACGTAGTCGTTGGAGTCACCGAACAGGCGCAGCGTGATGCCGGCCGGAAGGAACGCCCCGAGCGACTGGCCGGCCTGGCCGGTCAGCGTGATGTCGATCGTGTCCGTTGCCAGCACGTCGGTGCCGAAGGTCTTGGTGACCGTGTGCCCGAGCATGGTGCCCACGGACCGGTCGGTGTTGACCACGTCCAGCGTGATCCGCACCGGCTGCCGGTTCTGCAGTGCGTCGGCGCTCATCTCGATCAGTTTGTTGTCGAAGTGCGCATCCAGTTCGTGGTTCTGGGTCACCAGGTTGCGCAATGGTGCACCGGGGTCCACTTCGTGGCCGCGCAGGATCGGTTCCAGGTCCAGCCCGTCGGCCTTCCAGTGGTCCACGGCAGCCTTGGTGTCCAGCATTTCGCTGTGGCCGATGGCTTCCTCGAGGGACCGGAAACCGAGTTCGGCCAGCAGTTCACGCACTTCCTCGGCGAGGAACTCGAAGAAGTTCACCACGAACTCCGGCTTGCCGGAGAAGCGGGCGCGCAGCTCGGGATTCTGGGTTGCCACGCCCACCGGGCAGGTGTCGAGGTGGCAGACGCGCATCATGATGCATCCAGAGACCACCAGCGGGGCGGTCGCGAAACCGAATTCCTCACCGCCCAGGAGGGCTGCGATGACGACGTCGCGGCCGGTCTTGAGCTGGCCGTCCACCTGCACCACCACGCGGTCGCGCAGGCCGTTGAGCATCAGGGTCTGCTGCGTTTCGGCCAGGCCGAGTTCCCAGGGAGCACCGGCATGCTTCAGCGAGTTCAGCGGCGAGGCACCGGTGCCGCCGTCGTGCCCGGACACCAATACGACATCGGCCTTCGCCTTCGTCACGCCGGCTGCCACAGTACCGATTCCGGCTTCGGAGACAAGCTTCACGTGGACCCGGGCGGACGGGTTGGCCCGCTTCAGGTCATAGATCAGCTGTGCCAGGTCCTCGATCGAGTAGATGTCGTGGTGCGGAGGCGGCGAGATCAGGCCGACGCCGGGTGTCGAGTGGCGCGTGCTGGCCACCCACGGGTAGACCTTCTGCGCCATCAGCTGGCCGCCTTCGCCGGGCTTGGCACCCTGCGCCATCTTGATCTGCAGGTCATCGGCATTGGTCAGGTACAGGCTGGTCACGCCGAAACGGCCGGAGGCAACCTGCTTGATAGCGGACCGGCGTTCGGGATCCAGGAGACGGTCCACGTCCTCGCCGCCTTCACCGGTGTTGGACTTGGCGCCCAGCCGGTTCATGGCGATAGCGAGGGTCTCGTGGGCCTCCTGGGAAATGGAGCCGTAGCTCATCGCGCCGGTGGAGAACCGCTTGACGATCGAGGAAACCGGTTCGACTTCCTCCAGCGGAACAGGCGGACGCTCCCCCGTCTTGAAGTCCAGCAGGCCGCGCAGCGTCATCAGGTCCTTGGCCTGGTCATCCACGCCGCGGGTGTAGGCCTTGAACACGTCGTAGCGCCGTTCGCGCGTGGAGTGCTGCAGGCGGAACACGGTTTCGGGGTTGAACAGGTGCGGCGGGCCTTCACGGCGCCACTGGTATTCACCGCCGTTGTCCAGGCTGCGGTGGGGTTCCTCAATCTCGTCGGACGGGTAGGCACTGGTGTGGCGTGCCGCATTTTCCGCAGCGATCACGTCCAGCCCGACGCCGCCGAGCTGGGTTTGGGTGCCGTGGAAGAATTCGTCCACGAGCTCCTGGCCGAGGCCGATCGCTTCGAATGTCTGGGCGCCGCAGTAGGAAGCCACGGTCGAAATGCCCATCTTGGACATGATCTTCAGGACGCCCTTGCCCAGGCCCTTGATCAGGTTGGTCACGGCCTGTTCCCGGGTGACACCGGTGATGTCCCCGTTGCGGACCAGTTCCTCGCAGCTTTCCATGGCCAGGTACGGGTTCACCGCCGAAGCGCCGTAGCCGATCAAGACCGCCACGTGATGGACCTCGCGGACGTCGCCGGCTTCAACGATCAGGGAGATCTTGGTGCGGTTGGCGCTCTTGAGCAGGTGGTGGTGTACGGCGGAGAGCAGCAGCAGGGAGGGAATCGGTGCCCACTGGGCGCTGGAGTCGCGGTCGGAGAGCACGATGTATTCGACTCCGCGGTTCACGGCACCGGAGACCTTTTCGCAGATTTCGCTGATGCGTGCCCGCAGTTCGGACTCGCCGCCGTCGGGCCGGTAGAGGCCGCGGACCTTCAGCGCCACCTTTTCGCCGTCCTCGTTCTTGAGGTTGGCGATCTTCGCCAGTTCATCGTTGTTGATGACCGGGAACTTCAGGGCAATCTGGTGCGTCTTGACCTGGCCGAGCGCCAGCAGGTTCCCGTTGGGACCAATCGAACTCTGCATGGAGGTGACCAGTTCCTCGCGGATGGCATCCAGCGGCGGGTTGGTCACCTGGGCGAAGGACTGCACAAAGTAGTCAAAGAGCAGCCGGGGTCGCTTGGAGAGCACGGCAATGGGCGTATCGGAACCCATGGCGCCCAGCGGTTCTGCACCGGTGCGGGCCATCGGGCCGAGCAGGATGCGCAGCTCTTCCTGGGTGTAGCCGAAGGTGCGCTGCCGGCGGTTGATGGAGGCCTTGGTGTGCAGAACGTGCTCGCGTTCGGGCAGTTCTTCCAATGAGACCTGGTTTTCGCGGACCCATTCGGCCCACGGGTTGGCGGCAGCAATCTCCGCCTTGATCTCGGAGTCTTCAATCAGCCGGCCCTCAGCGGTGTCGACCAGGAACATCTTGCCCGGTGACACCCGGCCCTTGCGGACCACCTTGGCGGGATCGATGTCCACGACGCCGACCTCGGACGCCAGGACCACCAGGCCGTCCTCGGTGATCCAGTAGCGGGCCGGACGCAGCCCGTTGCGGTCCAGGACCGCTCCGACCTGGTCGCCGTCCGTGAAGGAGACAGCGGCGGGGCCGTCCCACGGTTCCATGAGCATGGAGTGGTACTGGTAGAAGGCGCGGCGGGCCGGATCCATGGTGGCGTGGTTTTCCCAGGCTTCCGGGATCATCATCATCACGGCGTGCGTGATCGGCCGGCCGGAGAGCATCAGCAGCTCAGCGACTTCGTCGAAGGACGCCGAGTCAGAGGCGCCCGGCGTGCAGATGGGGAAGAGCTCTTCGGGGGTGTCCCCGAGCAGCGGGCTCTTGAGCTGGGACTGCCGGGCACGCATCCAGTTCCGGTTGCCCTTAACCGTGTTGATCTCACCGTTGTGGGCGATGGCGCGGAACGGCTGGGCCAGCGGCCAGGACGGGAAGGTGTTCGTGGAGAACCGGGAGTGCACAATACCGAGCTTGGTCTTAAACCGCGGATCAGAAAGATCCGGGAAGAACGGTTCCAGCTGGGCGGTGGTCACCATGCCCTTGTAGACCATGGTCTTGGAGGACAGGGACGGGAAGTAGACGCCGAACTTATTCTGGGAGCGCTTCCGGACCCGGAAGGCACGTGCGTCGAGGTCCGTACAGGCCGCGTCGGCGGGAGCCAGGAAAACCTGGACGAAGTACGGCATGCAGGCCCGGGACATGGCGCCGACGATGTCTGCGGCAATCGGAACCTCGCGCCAGCCCAGGACGGTGAGGCCCTCGGACTCGGCGATGGCTTCGACGCCGGAGCGGGCGGTTTCCTGCTCGCGCTCTTCGGTGGGGAGGAACGCCGTACCAACGGCGTAACTGCCGGCAGCCGGAAGGTCGAAATCCGTGACCGCACGGAGGAACTCGTCGGGAACCTGGGTGAGGATGCCGGCGCCGTCGCCGGTACCTTCATCGGCGCCCACGGCACCGCGGTGTTCAAGGTTGCGCAGCGCCGTCAGCGCCGCATCGACGATGTCGTGCCCGGGTTCGCCGCGGAGGGTGGCAATGACGGCCAGTCCACAGGCGTCTTTTTCGTTCTCGGCCCGGTAGAGCCCCGCGTCTTCCGGGTAGGCCGCGAACCGCTGGAACGGCGACACCACCTGCGCGGGCTGAGGGGACATTGAGTGAGTCATAGGGTAAGTCCTTCCCCCTGTTGAACGTTAGGAGGGGACGACATTGGCCCCACACCGGCGGCACGTACCTGCCGGCGTGTCAGATGATTCTACGTCCGTATTCCCGTGAGGGCCCTGCATGGGGGTGGGGGCTGGCTCTGGAAACTACGTCCGTCCGGATGCCGCAGCGCAGGTTGTCCCCGCGCACGGCCACCGCTCGCCGCCACCTCAATGTGGCATCAGGACTGCCCGGGAGGTAACCCGGGCGCAGGTCCTACGTGGCTGGGTCCGAATGATCGGACCGGGAAGGCTTGGAAGCCTCGTTTTTTGTCTCTGCGACATTAGCACGCGCTTCACGCGTTCGTGACGCAGATTTCACATTCCCGGATTCTGTTTCGTTCTTGTTATCTAGCGGTGAATTGTTACTCCCGTCAGCGGTTTCACCGGCTGCGGGGACGGGACCGCCTTCCAGGTACAGCGACGTTTCCGGCGTCTTCCGGGCACGCACCGACAGGAAGATGAACATTCCGATGGAGAGCAGCAGCAGGGCGGCGCTAGTCCACACGTTAAGGCGCTGCGTCGTGCCGAACAGGGTAATCATCTCAGCGTCGTCGATCCGGAGGATTTCGATCCACACTCGTCCGGCGGTGTAAATGGCGGCGTAAAGCCAGAAGAGGCGGCCGCCGCGCAGCCGGAAGCGCTTATCCAGCAGCAGCAGCACGGCCACACCCGCCAGGTTCCACAGCGACTCATAGAGGAACGTGGGGTGGAAGAGGGTGCCCGGAGCAGTGCCGGCGGGGAAGTTGGTGTTGTTCGGATCGATTTCCAGGCCCCAGGGAAGGTCCGTCGGTCCGCCGAAGAGCTCCTGGTTGAACCAGTTGCCCCAGCGGCCCACCGCCTGGGCCAGCAGCACTCCCGGAGCGGCGACGTCGGCAAAGGTGGAGAGTTTGATCCCCGCCCGCCGGCAGCCGATCCATGCGCCCACGGCACCGAGGGCGATGGCACCCCAGATTCCCAGCCCGCCGCGCCAGATCTGCGGGATCAGGGCCAGGTCCCCGCCGGGACCGAAGTACGCGTCCGGAGAAGACACCACGTGGTACAGGCGCCCGCCGATGATCCCGAAGGGAATCGCCCAGATGGCGATGTCAAAGACGGAGTCCTGCGGGAGCCCGCGCTTCTTCCAGCGCACGGAGGTCATCCACAGCGCCAGGATAATTCCGGCGAGGATGCACAGCGCGTAGGCGTGGATGGTCAGCGGCCCCAGCGAGAAACTGCTGAAGTCAGCCGGAGGGCTGGGAATCGCGGCCGGAACCGCCAGGGACGTGGACATGGTTAGCTCTTTCGGGTTCCGGAACTCAGTTCGCTGGTCAAGGCGCCGACGGCAGCCGGGCCCCCGTCGCGCAGGGCGGCCACGAGCGCGGTGCCCACGATCACGCCGTCGGCGTAAGAGCCGATCTCACGGACATGCTCGGCGGTGGACACACCCAGTCCGACGCATACACGTTCCGCGCCGGCAGCGCGTGCCGCGCTCACCACGCCCTCGGCGGCGTCGGACACCTGGCTGCGGGTGCCGGTGACCCCCATGATGGAGACGGCGTAGACGAAGCCGCGGCTGGCCTGCACCGTGGACTTCATGCGTTCGGTGGTGGAGGACGGAGCGACCAGGAAGACCCGGTCCAGGCCGTACTTATCCGAGGCCGCCAGCCATTCAGAGGCTTCATCCGGGATGAGGTCCGGGGTAATGAGGCCCGCTCCCCCGGCTTCAGCCAGGCGGCGGGAGAATTCGTCGACGCCCAGGCGCATCACGGGGTTCCAGTAGGTCATGACCAGCACCGCTGCATCGGTCTCGGCCGTGATGCCGGCGACGACGTCAAACACCTGCTGCACCCGGAAACCGGCTTCGAGGGCTTGGCTGGTGGCGGCCTGGATGACGGATCCGTCCATGACGGGGTCCGAGTAGGGGATGCCAATTTCGATCAGGTCCGCACCGTTTCGCGCCATCTCAATGCCGGCGGCGATGGTGTCCTGCACGGAGGGGAAACCTGCGGGGAGGTACCCGACCAGCGCGGCACGGCCGTCAGCCCGTGCCCGGTCGATGGCGGCAGCAGACTTGCTTGCGGTCGAGACGCTCACAGCTGTTCTCCTTCTTTGCCGATCTCGGCTTCAGCTGACTTCTCGTCGAGCAGGTTGAACCATTCAGCGGCGGTTGCTACGTCCTTGTCGCCGCGTCCGGAGAGGTTGACGATGACGATCTTCTCGGAGGCGTCTCCCTCAGGGCCGGCTTCGGCTGCGAGGCGCTGCCCCACCTTGATGGCGCCGGCAAGGGCATGGCTGGACTCGATGGCCGGGATGATGCCTTCGGTCCGGCAGAGCAGCTTGAAGGCGTCCATCGCTTCGGCATCGGTGATGGGTTCGTAGGAAACCCGTCCGATGTCCGCCAGATAGGCGTGCTCCGGGCCGACGCCTGGGTAGTCCAGGCCAGCCGAGATGGAGTGCGACTCGATCGTCTGGCCGTCTTCGTCCTGCATCAGGTACGTACGGGCGCCGTGCAGCACGCCCGGACGGCCCAGGGTGATGGTTGCGGCATGCCGCGGGGTGTCGACGCCGTCACCGCCGGCTTCGAAGCCGTATATCGCTACCGACGCGTCGTCGAGGAAGCCGTGGAAAATGCCGATCGCGTTGGATCCGCCGCCCACACAGGCGCAGACTGCATCGGGAAGCTTACCGGTCTGCTCCAGGATCTGCGCCCTGGCCTCCTCGCCAATCACCTCGTGGAAGTAACGGACCAGTGCGGGGAACGGGTGCGCGCCGGCAGCCGTGCCCAGCAGGTAGTGGGTGGTCGAAACGTTGGCAACCCAGTCGCGCAGTGCTTCGTTGATGGCGTCCTTCAGGGTCTGGGAGCCGTTGGTCACGGGAATGACCTTGGCGCCCAGCAGTTCCATGCGGGCAACGTTCAGGGCCTGGCGGCGGCAGTCTTCTGCTCCCATGTACACGACGCAATCCAGGCCGAGCAGGGCGGCTGCAGTCGCGCTGGCCACCCCGTGCTGGCCGGCACCGGTTTCAGCGATGATGCGCGTCTTGCCCATGCGCTTGGCAAGCAGCGCCTGCCCCAGCACGTTGTTGATCTTGTGGGAACCCGTGTGGTTCAGGTCTTCCCGCTTGAGGAAGATCCGCACGCCGCCGGCATGCTCGGCAAACCGCTTCGCCTCGGTCAACAGGGACGGCCGGCCCGAGTAGTTGCGGTTCAGGTCGGCAATCTGGGCGGTGAAGTCCGGGTCGTCCTTGGCCTTCTCGAACGTGTCGGTCAGCTCGTCCAGGGCGGCGATCAGGGACTCGGGCATCCATCGGCCGCCGTACTCGCCGAAGTAGGGTCCGGCGGCGTGACGCAGGGAATCAGCTCCGGTGAGGAAGCTGTCAGTCACCTCGTCCGTCACCGTCTCGCCTGGGCCTGCCGTGCTGGCGGCCGTGCTGTTCTCGGGGGTCCCGGTCATGGAGCCTGTCCTGTCCTGCTTTGGTCCGGGCCGCTGCGGGCAGTGGCCGGAAGGGTACGTCGAAAGTTATGTCCTAGCGTTCGCTGGCCTGCAGCCGTCCGGCGATGGCCGCGGCTCCTGCCTGCATGAATTCCGCGATGGTGGCCGCGGGGTCGTGGTGTTTGACCAGCGCTTCACCGACAAGCACGGCGTTGGCGCCGTTGGCTGCGAAGTGCTCGACGTCAGCGGTGTCCCTGACGCCGGATTCGGCGATCACTACCGCGCCTGCGGGTATGGACGCCGAAAGTGCGGCGAAGACTGAACGGTCAACCTCAAGGGTCTTCAGGTTCCGCACGTTCACACCGATGATCCGGGCGCCCACGGCTGCGGCTCGCTCGATTTCCTCGGCGGTGTGCGTCTCGACCAGGGCGTTCATGCCCAGTTCGTGGGTCAGGTCAAGGAAGGTGCGCAGCTGCTCGTCATCCAGTGCCGCCACGATCAGCAGCACCAGATCGGCGCCGTGCGCACGGGCTTCCCAGATCTGGTATTCATCGACGGTAAAGTCCTTGCGCAGCAGCGGGATCCGCACTGCCTCCCGGACGGCGTCGAAGTCCGCCAGGGATCCGTTGAACCGGCGCTGCTCCGTGAGCACGCTGATCACGGCAGCTCCGCCGTGTTCGTAGCGCGCTGCCAGTGCTGCCGGGTCGGTGATCTCGGCCAGGGCACCCTTGGAGGGGCTGGAACGCTTGACCTCGGAGATCACCCGGAGGGTCCTGCGGGGGTCGTCGTTGCCGCCCAGGGCATCGAACGCATCAAGGGCAGGAGCGGCCTGGGCGGCGCGCTCCTGCACCTTTTCCAGCGGCAGCTCGCGCTGCCGCTGGGCCATGTCCTCACGGACACCGGCAATGATGTCGTCGAGAACGCTCACTTAGTGACCGTTGTTCTTCAGCTTTGAACCGCCGACGCCGTAGCCGGCCTTGCGCATGATCCAGCCAACGACCAGGCCGAGGGCCATCACGACGAGGCCGGCGATGAAGACCAGCATGCTGGCGATCACGAAGCCGATGCTGGAAACCAGGGCACCTGCAATCATGATCAGCACGCAGGTCCAAGCTGCCGGGGTGTTGCCGTGTCCAATGGTCTCATCGTGGATGCTGGCGTGGACCTCGGCATCGTTCTCGGGCTTGGTGTCCTGCTGGTCAATGGCGTTTGTGCTCATGGTGAATCTCCTCGTAAACGGGTCTGGGTTCCATTCTGCCATTAGCTGGCAGGAAGTCTCTTACTTGTTGCGGGGTGTGTGCGGCGGCCCGGGAGCTGCCTACCGGTAATTCGTGGGGTCTTCACCCTTGGTCAGACGGTCCCAGCTGTCGATTTCATCGATCGGCGGGTGCGTGGATTCGCCCTTGGATGCTGCGCCCGTTGCTGGCTGCGCGGCATACTTCCGGGACGCTGCCCAGGATCGTGAGGCGACGGCCAGCCAGATGCCGGCCAGCACAATCAGCACTCCGGCTGCTGCCGCCAGGTACGGCATGAGGGTGAGGGTTACCTCTGCGCCGGCGGCGCCGCTGACACCGGCTGCCTTCCCCACCGCGCCGGCGGCACCCTGCTGCGGATCCTGGATGACTGCGGCGCTGGCGTAGGCCACGCCGAAGCCGGCCACCATGAGCACCACCGAGATGACCCACCGGGCGATCTTGCCGGCGATCGAAGCAGCCAGGGCGGCCGCCACGGCGACGACGGCGAAAGCCGTCACCGCGGTTGCGGCTTCGCTTCCGGCCACGGCAATGTTCGGGGTCTCCACTGCTGCCTGCGGGAGGACGACGTCGAGCCAGGTCCGTGTGGTGGTGCCGAACGCAGCTGCCGCCAGCAGCACGGTCACCAGTACGACGGTGGACTTGCGCTGCCAGCGCGCGGCTGACGAAGCCGTTCTTGAACTCACTTGCTCGTTTCCTGACTGTTGAAGATCCTCGCGGCCACGGCGGGCGTGACCGGTTCCAGTCCGTCAGCGATGAGCGCCGCACGCAGCGGCGCCGCGGCCTTGTTCACCGTTTCCTGCGCTTCAGCCTCCAGGTCCGAATCGGCGACAATCCCGCCGCCCGCCTGAACGTAGGCCTTGCCCTCACGCAGCAGGGCAGAACGGATGGCGATGGCCATATCCATGTCCCCGGCGAAGTCCAGGTAGCCGACGACGCCGCCATAGATGCCGCGGCGGTGCGGTTCCAGTTCGTCGAGCAGGCTCAGGGCACGCGGCTTGGGCGCACCGGAGAGCGTCCCGGCCGGGAACGTCGCGGACAGCACGTCATACGGCGTCCTGTCCGGGGCCAGTTCCCCCACCACCGTCGAGACGAGGTGCATGATGTGGCTGAAACGCTCGACTTCCATGAACTGCGTGACATCCACGCTGCCGGGCAGGCAGACCTTGGACAAGTCGTTGCGGGCCAGATCCACCAGCATCAGGTGTTCGGCCCGTTCCTTCTCATCCGCCAGGAGTTCCTCGGAGAGCACCCGGTCCAGTTCCTGCGTCTTCCCGCGGGGACGCGAGCCGGCAATCGGATGCGTGATGACTTCGCTCCCGGTGACCGTAACCAGCGCTTCCGGAGAGGAACCGACGACGGCGAACGGGTTGCCGCTGCAGTCCTCGAAGTTGAACAGGTACATATAGGGGCTCGGGTTGGTGTTGCGCAGCACCCGGTAGACATCCAGCGCCTCGGCCCGGCATTCCATTTCGAAACGCCGGGAGATGACCACCTGGAAGACGTCGCCGTCGACAATTGCTTCCTTGCCGCGTTCCACGGCACGCAGGTAATCCGGCTTGGGCCAGCTTTCCTTCACGCCGGCGGTCAGGGTGGAAACGTCCACAGAGCCGCCGCGGAGCACGGTGACGGCCTGCGGGGCCTGGGCCGCCAGCTTGTCCAGCATGCTGTGCAGCCGGGCAACGGCGTCGTGCCAGGCGTCATCCACCCGTTCATCGGAGCCGTCGAAGTTGATGGCGTTGGCCACCAGGAGCACCGTGCCGTCGGAGTTGTCGTGGATGGCCATGTCCGAGACCAGGTTCATGGCAATCTCCGGCAGGTCCAGGTCGTCGACCGGAGGTGACGGGAGCTTCTCCCAGTGCCGCACCGACTCCCACCCGACAAATCCGACCAGGCCGGAGGTGAACGGCGGCAGTCCGTCGAAGCGGTCAGTGGCCAGCAGCTGCAGCGTTGCGGCCATGGCCTCGACCGGATTGCCTTGCAGGGGAACACCGGCCGGCGGCTTGCCGAGCCAGCATGCCTCGCCGTCCCGTGTGGTCAGCGTGGCGCGGGAACGGGCGCCGATGAAGGAGTACCGGGACCAGACCCCGCCGGTCGCGGCCGACTCCATGAGGAAGGTTCCTGCTTCCCCGCCGGTGAGCTTGCGGTAGATGCCGATGGGAGTGTGGGCGTCGGCCAGGACCTTCAGCCGGACCGGGACAACACGGCGGTCCGCGGCAACAGCACGGAATTCCTCCAGGGAGGGAGAGATAACACCTAGATCCTGCATGTATATGGGCTTTCGGGTTGGAGGGTGTTCGGCTAGGCGGACACGGGCAGGCCGCGGCCGTCGAAGCAGGTCCGGGTGCCGGTATGACAGGCGGCACCGACTTGGTCCACGCGGACCAGCAGCGCATCGCCGTCGCAGTCCAGCGCCACGGATTTGACGTACTGGACGTGGCCGGACGTGTCGCCCTTGCGCCAGTATTCCTCCCGGGAGCGGGACCAGAACGTCACCCGTCCGGTGGTCAAAGTGCGGTGGAGTGCTTCGTCATCCATCCAGCCAAGCATGAGTACCTCACCGGTATCGTGCTGCTGGATCACTGCTGCCACCAGTCCGGCGTCGTCACGCTTAAGGGTCGCCGCGATTCCGGGGTCCAGGTCGGAGGCCGGAATGGTCTGAGGGTTTGGGTCGCTTGCCATCGGTATCGATTCTAGTGCGTTTGGCCGCACCGGGGCCGATCGGCCCCGGGTGGCGGGCAAAGCGGGGTGTTCCGTGCTAGTTTCAGCAGTGATGCAATTCGTAGAACCCTCCCGTGAAGTCTTGGCCGAAACACTGCTCGCGGCCGGTCCCCACGCGCCCACGCTCTGCGAGGGGTGGGAGACCCGTCACCTGGCGGCGCACCTTTACCTGCGCGAACACCGTCCGGCCTCCGCCCTCGGTTTCTTTGTGAAGCCGCTCGCCGCACGGACGGCCAAAGCCATGGACGCGCTCGTCGCCAAGGCTTCCACCTCCGAGGGCTACGCCAAGCTGGTCAAGTCCTTCCGATCCGGGCCTCCGCTGCTCTCCCCCATGCAGATCAAGTCGGTGGACAACTCCGCCAACCTGGTGGAGTACTTCGTGCACACAGAGGACATCCGCCGTGCCGGTGACCGCTGGGCTCCGCGGGCCCTGGATGCCGAATACTCCGAAGCCCTCTGGTCCGAGCTGCTGAAACGGGCGGCACTGCTCTACCGCGGCGTCGACGTCGGCATTGTCCTGGTGCGTCCTGACGGGCCGCGGCACGTGGCCAAGCGGGCAGCCGTGTCCGTGGCAATCGTCGGCGAGCCCTGCGAGCTGCTCCTGCACGCCCACGGCCGCAACCAGCAGGCCCTGGTCATGTTCGAAGGCCAGCCCGACGCCGTCGCGCTCCTCGAGAGCGCCGAGATCGGCCTGTAAACCGTATTCCGAATACCGGGTCCGGCGTATTCGCCGGACCCTTTTTCGTTGCCCGGGCCCCCGGGAACTGCCACGCTGGAAGCCCAAGCACCGACCGCTGGCCTCGGAGACCCCCATGGACAGGAACTGCGTCTTTGCCCGTCCCGTGCGGCTGGCGGCCGCGTCCGTGGCCGCCGCGCTGCTTGTTGTTTCCTGTACCCCGCCCGACACGGCCCGGGACTCTGTGACGTCTCCGTTCTCCTCCCCGTCTCCCGGGGTTTCGGCGCAGGACGGATTGCCGGACCAGATGCAGACTGCGCTGCAGGACCGGTTGGACCAGGTCCTGGAGCGTTACGGCGTGCCGGGTGCTGCTGCCGGGGTCTGGCTCCCCGGTGAGGGAACCTGGCAGGCCGCTGCCGGAACAGCCGACGTCGCCGGCGCGGTTCCGGTCTCCCACGGCATGGCGTGGCCGCTGCGGAGCATCACCAAGTCCTACACCGTGACTTTGCTGCTCCAGCTCGCCGACCAGGGACTGCTGAGCCTCGACGACGCCGTCGGCCAGTACCTTGACGGAGTGACCAACGGCGACCGGATTACGCTGCGGCAGCTCGCGGAGATGTCCAGCGGCAATGCGGACTACACGGGCGAGGCGTTTGCCGCCGAGTACGGGCAGGACCCGGCACGCCTGTTCACTCTCCAGGAACTGAATGGCTTTGTGCTCGGTGAGCCCGCGCAGTTCGAGCCGGGCACGCAGCGTGTCTACACCAATGCCAACACGAACCTGCTCGGCGCCGTGATCGAGAAGGTCACCGGCCAGCCGTACAGCGAGGTTCTCAGCGAACGCATCCTTGAGCCCCTGCAGCTGCGCGGCACCAGGTACCTCACGGACACCGCGGACTGGACCCAGCCGCATCCCACCGGGTACATCGAGCAGGAAGGTGAGGTGGAAGCACAGATGGAGAACCCGTCCATCTTTGCCGCTGCCGGGTCACTGTTTTCCACGCTTGAGGACACCCGGGCGTGGGCGGAGGCCCTGGCCACCGGAGCCCTGCTGGATGCGGACACCCAGGAGATACGGCTGGCTGGCGCGCCGCTTCAGGCCGGCCCGCCCTACGACCAGTATGCCCTCGGCATCGGGAAGACCGGCGGCTGGTGGGGACACAACGGCGAAGGCGTCGGCTTCACCTCCGCCGCGTTCCATGATCCGGCCAGCGGCGCAACGATTGTGGTGTTCATGAACGAATCGAACGTCCCTGATGTGCACCCGGCCGATGAAGCGTTCCGGTCTTTTGCGGAGGTTCTGGCAGCGAATCCCGGTGGATGATCCCCGCTAGCCCGGCACGGCTTCGGAGAGCAGCAGGATGGGGAACACCAGTGCCGGGGAGCTGGTCATGAGGTTGACGACGAAGTGCGCAATAGTGATCGGCAGGAGGCGGCGCTGGGCACGGACTATGATCGCTGAGCCAAGTCCCCAGATGGTGAAGGCAGCCACGTAGACAATCACAGCCTCCGTCGTTGGTGCGAAGAATGCGTGCTGGGCACCAAAGGCCAGGGAGCAGAACAGCATGGCCGGCCACGGGGACCATGCTGCGGAGAGCCGGGACTGTGCGTAACCCCGGTAGACGGCTTCTTCGGCCGGAGCGTTCAGCGGGGCGAACGTCAGTACTGCCGCAAGGCCGAGGACGAGGGACCACACCGGGGACGCAATGCCTGCGGCGTCGGGGTCGTAGAAGACCGTCGCGAAAGCCTCAAACATCCCAGCGCCGTGCAGTGCCCACATGGTCCCCACCACGGCCAGGACAAAGGGTACGTAGAGGACGGCAATCCACAGCAGACCCCATCCGGCATCCCGCAGCAATGTGCGGCCGGGGCGGAAGAGCGACCTCAGGCTGGATCCCTCGCTTCGCAGCATCCGGGAAACGAGCAGCAGCGAAATGATGTTGACCGGAATCAAGCTCAGCGAGGCGAGCATCGGGGATGGCGGAAACGCTGCTCCCCCGTTGGCTGTTCGCATGATGAGCCATGCCGCGACAGTAGCCGCAGCCACCATTCCCAGGCGGACCAGTAGAAGAAGTACTGGTTTCCGGCAGGATTGCCGGGCGTCGGCGTGGGCCGCCGCAGTGCTCGCCGTCCCTGCGGGCTTCATAGCGTCAGAGTACGCTCGTTTGCCCGCAGGGACTGCAGCTGGAGCTGAACCTAGCGGACGGGGTAGCCCGCGTCGGAGATGGCCTTCTTGACGTCCGCAATGGCGTTGTCCGGCCCGAAGTGGAAGATCGACGCAGCGAGGACAGCATCCGCACCGGCAGCAATGGCCGGCGGGAAATGCTCCGGAACACCGGCGCCGCCGGAGGCAATCAGCGGCACGTTCACGGCAGCGCGGACGGCGCGGATCATTTCCAGGTCGAACCCGTCGCGGGTACCGTCGGCGTCGATCGAGTTGAGCAGGATCTCCCCCACACCCCGGTCAGCTGCTTCCTTGGCCCAGGCGACGGCGTCGATCCCGGTGCCCTTGCGGCCGCCGTGGGTAGTGATTTCGAAGCCTGACGGCGTCGAGCCGTCATGCGTGCGGCGTGCGTCCACGGACAGCACCAGCACCTGGGAACCAAAGTGCCGGGTAATCTCGTCAATCACGTCCGGGCGTGCGACGGCGGCGGAGTTGATCGAAGCCTTGTCCGCACCGTAGCGCAGCAGCCGGTCCACGTCCTCAACGGTGCGGACACCGCCGCCCACGGTCAGCGGAATGAAGACTTCCTCGGCAGTGCGGGAGACGACGTCGAACACCGTTTCCCGGGCACCCGAGGAGGCAGTGACGTCAAGGAACGTGAGTTCATCGGCGCCGGCGCGGTCGTAGCGGTGGGCCAGCTCCACCGGGTCACCGGCGTCGCGCAGGCCTTCGAAGTTGATGCCCTTGACCACGCGGCCGGCGTCGACGTCGAGGCAGGGAATGACACGGATGGCAACGCTCATGACGCGCTCCCCTAGATCCGGCAGGCGTGGATGGTGCTGACCAGGATGGCGCGGGCGCCCAGGTCATAGAGCTCATCCATGATGCGGTTGGTGTCGGATTTCTTAATCATCGACCGCACGGCCACCCAGTCCGAGTCCCGCAGCGGGGACACGGTCGGCGATTCCAGGCCCGGGGTGAGGGCTGCGGCTTCCTCGACCAGTTCCTTGCGGACGTCGTAGTCCATCATCACGTACTGGCGGGCCACCAGGACACCCTTGAGGCGGCGCTTGAGCACGTCGAGTCCGGCGGGGCTGGCACCCTTGCGGCCGATCAAGACTGCCTCGGACTTCAGGATGGGCTCACCGAAGATTTCCATGCCTGCCGCCCGGAGCGTGGTTCCGGTTTCAACGACGTCGGCGATAGCGTCCGCAACGCCGAGGCGCACGGAGGATTCGACGGCGCCGTCCAGGCGGACCACGGAGGCGTCCACACCGTGTTCGGCGAGGTAGTCGCGCAGCAGTCCGTCGTAGCTGGTAGCGACGCGCTTGCCGTTGAGCTCTTCGAGGGACGCGAAATCGCCTACCGGTCCGGCGAAACGGAACGTGGAAGCACCGAAGCCAAGGCTCATCAGCTCTTCGGCCTCCACCTGCGCGTCCAGGAACAGGTCGCGGCCGGTGAGTCCGACGTCGAGCGTTCCGGAGCCGACGTAGACGGCAATGTCACGGGGGCGGAGGAAGAAGAATTCAATGTCGTTGTCGGGATCGACCATCACCAGTTCGCGGCTGTCGCGGCGCTGGCGGTATCCGGCCTCGGAGAGCATGGCGGAGGCGGATTCGGAAAGGGCACCCTTGTTGGGCACTGCTACACGGAGCATTTTATTTTGGATCTTTCGCTGGAAGTCAGATAGGAACTGGGCCTGCCGGCGGGCCACACACTGTTTGAGCGGTGCTCAAACGAAGCGCGTGGCTAGAGATGCTTGTAGATGTCCTGCAGGGTGAGGCCTTTGGCCAGCATAAGGACCTGCAGGTGGTAGAGCAGCTGGGAAATCTCCTCTGCTGCGGCTTCATCAGACTCGTACTCGGCAGCCATCCAGACTTCTGCGGCCTCTTCGACTACCTTCTTGCCAATGCCGTGGACGCCGGACTCGAGTTCGGCGACGGTGCGTGAACCGGCTGGCCGGTTCTCCGCCTTCTCACTGAGTTCGGCAAATAGCTCTTCGAAGGTTTTCACAGATCAAGGGTACGCTCTGCGTCACAATCTGCCCCATTCCGGCCCGCGTGTGTGACGAAGGACGCTTCCGGCGGCGGGTGTGGAGGAGTGGTTGTCCCACCCATGCCCACGTTCACCGGGCCGCAACGGAGTTTGTACCCGTGGTTTCGACTGTGGGATCCCCCGAGGCATAGGTGATGCTGTTACTCTCCCCTTCGACGTCGATGTCACGGGTTTCCTCAACGCCGACAGTGTTCCCGGTCCCGTCGACGTCAATTTCGGGCACATTCATGAGGGTGGCCTCGTTGTTGTTGCCGTCAATATCGAGGCTTTCCGCGTCTTCGCCGCTCACTGTATTGTCATTGCCGCGGATATCGATGTCTTCACACTGACCGGTCGTCTTCACGTTTGTGCCATTCGTCTGAACGTCGATATCTCCACCGCCATTGCACGCAATGGTGATGCTGGTGTTCGGTTCAGTAATTCGGTGTTCCTCATCGCGGCTGAGGGTGATCGTCTCGTCGGAGTTTCCCGACGCCGCTGATGTGCCTGAGTCTGTCGGAGACGCGCTCACGCTCTCCGTCGTTCCATTGCTCGTTGAAGGAACACCGGTCTCGAGCGGTTCCGGCGTCGTATTGGTGCATCCGGTGATGAGTGCCAGGCCCGCGACTGCGGTGAGCACGGGCGCGGTGACACGGAAATTGCGGTACATGCGGGTTCTCCTCAGCTAGACGGGGCTGGGTGTTGTGCGGCCTGCCCCAAAGGGAAGCTGCGCTCTTCGGCGGTTCCGCTTCCGGGGCCTTTCCGCTTGCCTGTCCAGTCTCCACCTCGTTGGCCGGGACGGCCATGTTGAGGCTCGCCATTCACCACAGACTTGGCTGAATCGGACTGGCTTGGACGGAATGGCGCGGTGCGGGTGTTTGGGCACCGAGGTTCCCATCCCCAGGTGCCGGTGTTACGGAAGTGACCACGTAGACCACAGGAACACCAGGGAGTGGGAACCTTGGCCTGTTTACCCGCGGCGATGGCCGCCCTCGCAGGCCGCCGCGGGGAATCGGAAAACCGTTCCGTGAGCGAGCGTTATCGTTGCAGCGTGACGGACAAACGCATCGCCTGGCAGTTCACTGCGCTGACGTTCGTGATCGCCTATGGCTTCGCGGGCGCACTGATCATCGCTGCCCGGTTCGGGTATGAAGTGAACAATGTCGTCACAACGTTGCCCGAATTTCTCGCGAACGTGCCCTTCTCGATTTATATCCTCTCGCCGGCCATTGCTTCCTATCTCGTCCTGAGGAGGGCCGGGAAGGTTTCAGGTCCCGGCGCGTGGCTGAGGATGGTGTTCTTTGCCAAGGGCCGTCCGGCGGCCTATCTCTTGGTCTTCTCGGCACTCGGCGTGTACTTTTCGCTCCACCTGCTTATCTCGGGGCCCTCCGCATATGCACTCCCCTGGTTCATGTTTTTTCTCTCGCTGCCGGGCAACCTCATCATTGGCGGCATGGAAGAGGCCGGGTGGATGACGGCGCTGCAGCCGCAGCTCTACCGCCGGTGGGGCTATTTTGTTTCCTCCCTGGTGGTCGGAATTATCTGGCTGCTGTGGCACGTCCCGCTGTTCTTCATCCCGGGCACGAACCATGAGTCCGGCGTCATCGACTACTGGATGTTCGCTGTTCAGATCATGGCGTTCCGCTTCCTCTACGGCGCGATTCTCGCTCTGTCGCCCCGGAACGCGGTGTTCCTGTGCATCCTCTTCCACACCATGTTCAACGCTGCCAGCTTCACTCTGGGTGTCCCGCCGACAACTTGGGCGGGCACCGTCACGGCGAACGCGGCAGTGGTGGCTCTCGCCGTCGCGGTGGTGTTCTCCCGCCGGAATGGGAAGAGGGCGCCAGGCAGGCGAACGGGATCCTGACGGTTCAGCGCCCGCTCGGCGCGCTATGCCGGCTGTCTTGGCGGTACACGTAGCTGCCGGAGAGCCGAAAGCCGGCTCTGGCGTACAGCCCCTGCGCGTCGAGATTCGCCGCAGTCACCTGCAGCCAAAAGTCTGTTACGTCCGAATCATTACCTGCCCGCAGCAATTCCTCCAGGACCGCTGCCGCGAAGCCCTGGCGACGCGCTTCCGGGAGTGTAGACATGCAGTAGATGCCGCCCATGCTGCTGCCTTCCGGCAACGCGAGGCGTCCGACGGCGGCGGGGCGGCCGTCATTATTTCGCACCAGGGCGTACACGGAGGGACAGCCTGAGAGGATTCGCAGGGCTATGGCCTGTTCCTCGTTGCCTCCGCGGCCGTCCACCAGCCACCAGACGTGCATCCAGTCATCCGAGGGCACCGACGACAGTTCCACCGCCGGCGCCCCAGGGAACAATGCAGGATCAGGGAGATCCTTGGCACTCCGGGTCAGGACACGGGTTGAGGACTGTCGTGTGAACCCCTCCACGTCCAGAAGGTTGTGCAGGGCCGCCGCGTCGTCGGCGTCCTCGGAGATTTGGAAGATCACCGGCAGCCGGCGGCGGCCGTACCAGGACCGTGCCTCGCGAAGCAGACCGGAAAGTTCTTCACCGGAGTGTCCGTTGATTCCCCTCGGCCAGACAGAGTTGGCCCGCTGGGTTACTCCTCCCGCGGCGCGGAGAATCCAGCCGCCGGACTTGTGCCGGTCCAGTGCCGGCCACGCGGCGTCCATGGCGGACTCCAGCGACAGAGGCAAGGGCTGCAAAGACGTGGTGGGCCTACGGAGAGGCATGCTCTGCGTCCTTAGAGTCCATGATCAGGTCCAGGACGAGGGAAGTTACGGCGGTGATGACCGCCATCACGAGCCGCGGCCGGGCCGCTCCGCGACGCAGCAACCACGTTTCCATCCGCTCATCCACCACAAGGGTCAGCGCCAGAATCCCGCTCGAGGCAACGCCCACCGCGCCAGCCAGTGCCGTCAATGCGATCGTTGTTGTCCGTTGTGAACCCGCATTAGTACGCACATAGGAAGGAAGAGGTGCGGGGCAGTCTGCTCCGCCGTCGGACTTGGCAGTTGCAGGCGTGACAAGATCCACTCTCCCGGCGGCAGCCAGCTCCCGTCCCTGCTGAGCGCCTCTTCGCAGGGCCGCGGCAACTATGACGCCAATTGCGGCGCCGGGGGCAAGAACGTAGGCACGGCGCACTCGCGGGGACCATTCGGCCGGGCTTTTTAGGGTGAGCGCACCAGATATAGCGGCCAGCGCGAGCGACAGCGGAAGATTCTTCATGGTCAACACGCTACATGCGCCTTTTGAGCCAGGTTTGCGGCCAGAGGCCAGCTCCAGCCACGGGGTGCCTGATCAGCAACTGTTCCGCGGCCGCACCTTGCCTGAGTGTCAGCGCTCCGCGCCGCACAGGCCCGGCGGGGAAACAGCGAGCCCCTGAAGCAGGAAATTGACCGTCTCCTCGCCGAAGTTGCCGAGCTCGGCCTGCAGATCGCGCTGCAGTTCAGTGGCCCATACGTCCAGGAGCGATTCAACGAGTGATACAGCAATGTGCAGCGGCATCAGGCGGAAGACTCCGGCATCCATTCCGGCGGACAGGATGCCACGCAGCAATGCCGAGTCCTCCTCGGTTCCCGCCAGATAGAGCGGCGTTCCGTCCTCGGTTCGGTGCGACACAACGATCTCGAATCCCGCCGTGATCTCGGCACGGTGTGAATCGACGTAGGCCAGGTAGGCACGTGCGTAGGCGCGGAGCTGCCCGGCAGGATCCTTTTCAGCCTGCACCGCCGGCACGATCTCTTCGTACTGGTTGCCAAACACCTCGTCGACAACGCCGAGCAGCAGCGCTTCCTTCGAGGCGAAGTAGTAGACGATCGCGCTTTTCCCGACACCGGCACGCACCGCGATCTCGGACAGTGACGCCCGGTGATAGCCAATCTCGTTGACGGTCGTGATGGCGGCACGAATGATCTGTGCGCGGCGCGCCGTTCCGGTAAAGGTACGCGAAGGATATTCGGGGGGTGTCACTTGGCCATTATCGTCGATGCCAGCGGGCGCCCCTGCTCGATGAAGTCGCAGAGCACACCCGGTGCCGCATCTGAGGCAAGCCCTGCAGCCTGGTCTGCCGGCACATCGGGGATCTCATACGTGGACCAGCCGGCGGCGGTCATCGCCGACACGGTAGCCAGTCCCAGCCTGCGCTGCAGCAATGACTGCCGCACAGCTACTGTGCTCACCGCGTCGCGCCGCAGCGCTGAGGTAGTGCGGCTTAAGAGCCCGGAGCGCACTACCACGTACTCGTCCGCGATGGCGTGGCCGAGCGCACGGTAGGCGACGACGGCGGCGAGCAGCGCGGGTGGCCATGCCGCCGCGGCGGCCCAGGGCATCCACCCCGGTATCACTCCCGTGAGGGCGGGAAGGAGCAGGGCTGCGGGGGCTGCAGCAGAGCCCGCGGTCCCCCACCAGAGACGACGTCGTAGTGCGGTTCGCGGGTGTTTCGTCAGCGTTGCCTCAAAAGGGTTCTCGGGTCCGAAGATCTTCCCTGCCACACGGTGTGACTCGGTTACGGGCCCCCGGGGAAGGATTGCAGTCGGCTCCTGCGGGTCCCATGCGTTGAGGCCCGTGGTGATGACATTGGTATCGGCCATGCGCATCCACCTCCATAGGAGGGGTTCACTGATGGACATGCCGCGCATCCGGAGCTCGTCGCGGAGAACCTCACGCGTACTCAGCAGGCCCCGCCGGGTCCGCAGATGGCTGTGGTCCCCCGTCCTGATACGCGCGAGCTCGAATTTCCAGTAGCTGAGGAGGAAGTTCACTCCGAGTCCTAGTGCTCCAAGAAGACCGGTAACCGCGAGCACCAGGATGGTGATGACGACCCAGCCGAGCGAATCCCAGTCCGCCATGTTGGCAACGACGCCAACAACATCTATTCCAAAGCTTGAAAGCAACCAGAAGCCGCCCCACAGCAGCCCCGCGGCCATGGCGTAGGCCCAGATGCTGAACATGTTGTAGACGGCCCACCAGGGCTTGAAAACGGCAAGGACCTCTGCGGCTCTGCCTCCGCCTTCCCTCTCCCCACGCTTGTCCGTGGTGTCCAGAACGTCGGCGGTGGTGGCGGTCGGCCAAGGTGAGGCCACGGTGGTGTTGAAAAGGTCTTCCCGCAGGGCATCGGCGTCTGCGGCTGACAGCGCGTCCAGGACAAGTGCCGCTTCACCCGCTCCGGCCTGCTGTCCTGCGCCCACCGTGACGATGCGGAGACCGGCAATCCGGTGGCGGAGCTTGGTGGCAATGTCTACGCTGCGCACCCGGTCACGGTGGAGGGTGCGGTGCCGCCGGACGAATACCCCGCTGCGCTGCTCGATGTCCGTGGCAGTAAGGCGGTAGGCAGTGAAGGCCCACCTCAGGATGTCGGCGGCGGCGCCGCTGAGGCCCGCAACAGCCACGAAGGCCAGCGGCCAGAGCGCGGTGAGCGATGGATCAGCGCCGAAAACCCAGATCGCTGCGACCCCGGGAAGCAGCGAGAGCACACTTACCAGGACGTCAACCCACACCACGCGGCTGCTCAGGCGCTGCCACTGCTCTGCCGCCGGCTCGCTCATGTAGCATCCCCTTCGGAGAGTTCGGCTATTACTGCCAGGCGTGCGGCGGCATCTTCGGCAACGCGGCGGTCGAGACCGCGTATGTTGACGGCGCCGGACGAGGACGCCGTTGTCACCCGGAGTGTGGCGAGACCGAAGACCTGCTCAAGGGGTCCGCGCAAAGCGTCGACCGTTTGAATCCGTGACGTCGGGGCCACCCGCCATTCCGTGACCAGCCAGCCGCTCGATGCGTAGGTGGCCCGGTCAGTAACCTCCCATCGGTGCACGCGCCGGCGCCACCACGGTTCTATAACCACGCGCGCCGCCAGGACCAGCGCTGCGGCGGCGATCGGTGCTGCCAGCCAGATTCTGGCCTGATCCCAGAGAACAGCGGCCGCTATCAACACCGCAAGCGGGATCCCGCACAGCAACAGGTTTCGTACCAGCCACCACGCCGTTGCGCGGGGGTCCACCTGATGGGCGGGCGGACGGACCTTTATATTGGGCTTCTCGACCTCCGGAATAGCTGTCATGCCCAGAGTCTAGACCGATCGGTCGAATAATCAACCGCTCGGTCGAAACTCATTCGAACATTTTTTCAGTCCCACGAACATTGCGGACGCGGACTGTCCTTAATGGGTGCCACGATGAGGGCCATGCGCATTCTCATCACGGGAGCCACTGGGCAGGTCGGGCGTCACCTGGCCACTGAGCTGCTCGGAGCCGGCCACACTGTCCGCGCCCTTACACGGAGCCCCTCCAAAGCTGACCTGCCGAAAGGGATCGAGGTGGCCGCAGGCGACCTCACCAACACTGCCAGTCTCCTAACAGCATTTGAGGGCGTGGACGCCGTACACCTAATCACTTTTGGCGGGGACGACGGCGAAGATCTGACCAACGGGGCGGAGATCGTTAATCTCGCAGAGCGCGCCGGCATCAGCCGGGCAACTGTCCTTGGCGGCTGGTCCTCCACCTCTGTCGACAACGCACTGAAAGCCAGTTCCATCAGCTGGACCATCATTCAGCCTGCCGAGTTCATGGGTAACGCGCTGGAGCTCGCTCCCGAAATACGAGCCTCACGCACAGTCTCCATGCTCGCCGACTATCCCAGCGCCGTCGTGCATGAAGCTGACATCGCCGGTGTCGCTGCCGCAGCGCTCGCTACGGACCGGCACGCACAAAAGACCTACGGGCTGACCGGACCCGAGGCGCTCACACCGGCCGAGCGAACCAGCCTGCTCGCCGGTGCAATCGGAGAGCCGATCCAATTCGTGCAGCTGAGCGAGGACGAAGAGCGCGAACGGCTTCGCAACTACGGCTACGACGCGGACTACATCGAATTCGGCATCCAGCTGGCCACCCACGCCCCCAGGAACGCCGGCACCGTCCTGCACACCGTCAAGGAAGTCACCGGACGCCCAGCGCGGACCTTTAGGCAGTGGGCACACGAGCACCTCGATCAGTTCCGCGCCATGCACTGATCAGCCAGCCGCCCTTATATGCACAGGCGGCATATACGCCGGCGGCCAGCCTGCGTCAGTCGTCGCCGATGTCCGTAAACAGGGCCATGAACGTTGTCCCGGTAGCCTTCAACTGATCCATGAAGTCCGCTGCTTCGGCCGTCGCCACCGCCGCGGAAGCGTCGTCATAGCTGTCGAAGTACAAGTCCACGGTCCGGTATGCCGGGGTGGGTGAGCCGTTCTCCTTGGGCCAGACCTTTCCCGCTTCGAACCGCTGCAGGCGCGGAAGCTCTCGCGCGCTGCCTTCGAAACCCTTGTAGGCCGTTTCAAATGCCTCTGGGTCTGCCGGGTTGTCGATGATGAAGGTGATCTTGGTGGACACGGTGTTCTCCCCATTGGTAGGTCTGCGGTAACTGCGCGGATGAGGGGCCATTCTGTGGCATGAACGGGGAGTGCGCCACCGCTTTCCGCAGAACTTCCTGGAAGGGCCGTCCCCAAGGCAGTGCTGTGCGGCGCAGTCCGGTGTGATGATGGGAGCAAATACCGTCCTGTCCTGAAAGGGAGCACCACATGGCAGGAGCAGCTCCCGCCCCTGTAGGTAAGCGCAGCCGCCTGCTCGTCGTCGCAATTCTCGCCTCCTTCGTGGCGTTCCTGGACGGCAGCATTGTCACGGTAGCCCTCCCCGCGATCGGCGCGGAACTCGGCGGCGGGCTCGCCACCCAGCAGTGGACCGTCAACGCCTACCTGCTAACCCTCGGCGCGCTGATCCTGCTTGCCGGTTCGCTTTCGGATTCCTTCGGCCGGCTGCGGGTGCTCATCTGGGGGCTGATTGGATTCGGTGCCGCATCGATAGGCTGTGCCCTGGCCTGGGATCCGGAAGTCCTCGTCATCGCACGGGCGATCCAGGGCATGGCGGCCGCGTTGCTGGTCCCCAGCAGCCTGGCCCTGATTACGACGGCGTATGCCGGCCCGGCGCGCGCCCGCGCCATCGGAACGTGGACAGCCTGGACCGGCACCGCGGCGATCATCGGGCCGCTGCTGGGCGGCGTGCTGGTTGACTGGTTCAGCTGGCGCCTGATCTTCGCCGTCAATGTGCTGCCAGTGGCGCTGACCCTGGTCCTGATGCTGGGCCTGCAGGACAGCCCGCGCCGGCGTACGGCGCTGGACATTCCCGGCGCGCTGCTGGCCGTCACCGGGCTGGGCGGGTCGGTGTATGCGCTGATCGAACAGGAACGTCTGGGCTGGGGCGATCCTGCAGTCTACATACCCCTGGTGGCAGGTCTGGCGGCACTCGCACTGTTCGTTCTCCGCGAGTCACGGGCCAGGGCGCCGATGATGCCTCTATATCTGTTCCGTGTCCGCAACTTCCGCTACGGCAACCTGGTGACAGCCGCAGCTTACGGTGCGCTCTCCCTCGGCACGTTTGCGCTAACCGTTTTCGTCCAGGAAGCGGCAGGCTTCACTGCCATCCAAGCCGGCCTTATTTCCCTGCCGCTTCCGGTGGCCATGCTCCTGCTGTCCACTTACTTCGGAAACCTGGCCGGGAAGTATGGTCCACGGATCTTCATGACCTGCGGCCCGGCGGTTATGGGACTTGGTTTCCTGCTGATGCTCACGGTCAGCCCACCGCTGAACCTGCTGACCCAGCTGCTCCCGGGCCTGCTGCTCTTCAGCCTTGGGCTCGCGGTTATGGTAGCTCCGCTGACCGCCGCCGTGCTGGGTGCACTGAACGAGACCGACGCCGGAATTGGTTCCGCCGTGAACAATGCGGTCAGCCGGGTGGCCGGCCTCATTACGGTTGCCCTCATCGGCACCATCTCCGCCGGGTCCCTGGACTACGCAGGCTTCCAGCGGACGGCACTGGCGACGGCGCTGCTGATGTTCGCCGCGGCACTGATTGCGTTCCTGGGAATCCGTACGCCCAAACCCTCGAACTGAGTGCCCGGCTAAAGTCCGGTGTCCTCTTCGTGCCCCGCCCGCCCCCGGTT